>USFW01000019.1 GCA_900553985.1 uncultured Clostridium sp. | reverse complement strand
ATTGCGACCTTATGAACGTTGTAAGTGTATTGGATAAATTTTTATTAGATGCACTCGTACAGGCAGGAATGATAAAAGATGATAATGTAAATAAATATATTTCTTGTCATGCAGAAGTTGGTGGAAAAGATGTTAAAAATCCAAGATTGGTTTGTATTATAGAAGAGGTGGAATAGATGAAAAGAACAATAGAACTAAATAAAGAATATAAACATTTTAAAGGTAAAATTTATAGAACTATAAATTTTGCAAAACATACAGAAACAGGTGAGGTATTAGTAATTTATCAAGCTCTTTATGGAAAAAATGAAATTTATGCCAGACCTTATGATATGTTTGCTTCAGAAGTAGATAAAGAAAAATATCCTGATGTTACACAAAAATATAGATTTGAAGAAATATAGAGGTGGGGGTAAATGTATATAAACATAATATTATTTTTTATATTTTTTTTATTCGTTATAATTCCTAGATGTGTTTTGATTACAGCTGTTTTAGAAGAATATAACAGAGGTTTAAAAAATAAAATTGAATTATATGCTGACATAGTACATGTTATATTACTTTCTGAAATTTTTATAATATGCTTAATTGCTTATTTTTTAGAGTATATATTTGAAAGAATAGCTGAAAAATTGGAAATTTTTTTTGATTTTGCATATAAAAATATAAAAAGCTTTATAGAAAAAATTTTAAAAAATTAAGGAGAAACAAATGATTAAAAAATATATAAAAAAGCCAATAGTAATTGAAGCGATAGAATTTATAGATACACCTGAAAGAATTGAAAAAATATTTAACTTTATGGAAGATGAAACAATGAGAGTTGACTATTCTATATATGGTAGGCCTGCTGTATTAATAGAAACACTTGAGGGAACTATGAGGGCGGATGTAGGAGACTATATTATAAAAGGAATTAATGGAGAATTTTATCCATGTAAGCCTGATATTTTTAAAAAAACTTATGAAGAGGTGTAATAAATGTTTATGATAACAATTTTAATTTTAATGATTTTAGCTGTATTTACATTAAGCTATATTATAATTAATTATGCAATAGATTATATATCAGGTATTAAAGAATTGGCTACGATAATTTCTGTTTCATATTGTATAGCAATTTCAATGTTTTTATTTTTAAATGCTTTGAGATTTTATTGTAATAATATTACACTTGAAAAAACAGAAATAAAGAAATATCTAATTGTAGAAAATTCTGAAAAATTAAATACAAAGCAGAAAGAGATTATAACTGAAAGATATGGAGATATGAATAGAATTATTTTTATGGATTCGGAGGAATAAATGCAAAATAAACACGAGGCAGATATACTAGCAGAGCAGATAAAAAAAGGTAAATTTAACGGAAAAATTTTAAAATTAAGAATAAATAAAAATTCAAGAATAGAAAGTGCTATTGAAGAAAGTGTAATAAATTTTAAAGAAAATACAAAAGAGATTGCTAAGTAATTTATCGTTACTTGGCTTTTTTATTATAAATAAATAAAAAAACTGTTGACAAAATACTAGTATTAATATATAATATATACATAGAGAGGAGAGGGGGTGTTAAAAAGTGCTTGAGTTATTTGATACTCTTCTCGGCATAATAGCTAATGCCATTGTTATTTATGTCTTTTTTAAAGATATAATGAATAACAGGAAGAAATAAGCACCTTGGGAGGTAGCCCCTCCCACTCTCTAAATAAAGTTTTCAAGGAGAATGATATGGAAATTTTAAAAGTTGCAAAAATAATTACAAGTATTGCTGTAATAGTTTTAGGAATAGTTTATATTATAAAAAATAAAAAGAACTAACCAAAATGATTAGTTCTTTTTGTGCTTGAGTTTTGTTATTTGATAATTAAATTATAGACTATTTTTTTTAAAAAGTCAATAGGAGCAAAGTAAATGAAACCTGTAAAAAAGATTGGATATAGGAAACCGAACGGAAAATTAACAGAGCAATATACAATGTCTTTCCCTATAGAATATATAAAAAAAATGGGAATTACCCCAGATGATAGAAATGTAGAGATTTCTTTCAATGAAAAAACAAAGGTTATATCTATAAAAAAGATTGATAAATAAAGAAAAGATGATATAATATAAGTGAAAAGTAACAAATGATTGAGGATAAAGTCAAGTCTGTATTGACGGCTTTACCAAACCAAACAGTCATCAATGTAAAAACAATAGAAACGGTCTCAAGCCTGTATTGGCGGGATAGTTCAGTTAGTATTAGAGTAATCTAATATTTTTGAACTACCCGCCTTTTTTATTTACAACGAAAGGAGGAGCAGTGAAAGAGATTAGAGAACTGAAAACAAAATTAATAAACTTAGATGAGATTACACCATATGAAAATAATGCTAAAGAACACCCAGATTGGCAGATTGCACAAATAAAAAATTCAATAGAACAATTTGGATTTAATGACCCAATAGCAGTAAATGAGAATATGGGAATAATAGAGGGACATGGAAGATACCTAGCTGCGAAAGAACTAGGACTAAAAGAAGTGCCTTGTATTATTCTTAGTGGAATGACAGCAGACGAAGAAAGAGCCTATATAATTGCTCATAATAAGCTAACAATGAATACGGGATTTGATTTAGAAGTCCTTGAATATGAATTAAATGCTTTGCAGATAGAAGATTTTGATTTATCTTTAACGGGATTTGATGATAGAGAAGTGGAGAAAATGTTAAATCAAAATTTAGATGTTCCTGAAAGCTATGAGGATAAAAACAAAGAAATTGATTTAGAAGATGAAGAATATACAGAATTTGCCCATTGTTGCCCTAAATGTGGATTTGAATTTAATTAGGAGGAAACTATGGACAATTATATTTGGAAACTTGAAGATTTAAAAAATATAAAAAAGAACGGTTTAAAAGTTTTTACTTGTTTCAGTTGTGGTGGTGGCTCAAGTATGGGCTATAAATTAAATGGTTGTGAAGTCATTGGAAATGTTGAAATAGACCCTAAAATAATGAATATTTATAGAGCAAATCACAATCCAAAATATCCATTTTTAATGGGAGTGCAGGAATTTAAAAATATTCCAAATGAAAAATTACCAGAAGAATTATTTAATTTAGATATTTTAGACGGTAGCCCACCATGTAGTACTTTTTCTATTGCAGGGAGCAGAGAAAAAGCATGGGGCAAAAATAAAAAGTTTAGAGAAGGACAAGCAGAACAGGTTTTATCAGATTTATTTTTTGATTTTTTAGATGTAGTTGAAAAACTTCAACCTAAAATAGTTATTGCAGAAAATGTAAAAGGTTTAATTTTAGGTAATGCTAAAGGATATGTTAAGGCAATAGCAGATAGATTTAAAGAAATTGGTTATGATGTACAGTTATTTTTATTTAATGCTGCTACAATGGGAGTTCCGCAATTAAGAGAGAGAACGTTTTTTATAGCAAGAAGAAAAGACTTAAATTTTCCAAAACTAAATATAAAATTTAATGAAAAACCTATTTTATTTGGAGAAGTTGAAAGAACTTTAAAAGAAAGATTTGGTAGAAAAATTTCTGATGCTATTTTTGATTATTGGAAAAAATGCCCAGCAGGAAGTCCATTGTCAAAAGTACACCCTAAAGGAAGTCTTTTCAATTATTATAAATGTTCAAAAAACAAAGTTTTAGTTACTATAACTGCTTCTGATGGTGGACCTCTTATACATTATGAACAGCCTTATAGATTATCTGATGAAGCATTAATAAAATGTAGTTCATTCCCTATTGATTATAATTTTGGAGATGAATCTGTAAAATACATCGTTGGAATGTCTGTCCCACCATTAATGATGAAAAAAGTAGTGGAGGAAGTAATAAAACAATGTTTCAAAATTTAAAACCTAAAATTTGTATAAACAGAGATAAATTTACAGGGCAATATAGATGTCGTGTAAGAGTAAACGGAAAAAATAATCATATTGGATATTTTAGTGAGGCAGATAAAGCCTATCACGAGGCACTGATATTCATAAAGAACATAGAACAACAATAAATGAGGTGGTGGTGTGGCAAATATAAGAGACCCTGTAAGAGATAAAATTAAAGAATATTACGAGACACATAAAATATCAATTAAAAAATTAGCTGAACATTTTAATATTTCTGAGAATACTATTAAAAGTTGGAAAAATAGAGATAAAAAAAATGGCAATGATTGGGTGCAACTCGTAGATGTAGAGGGTGCAACTAAGGGTGCAGTTGCAGATAATAAAAAAAAACAGATTATTAAAGCAAAATCAATGGTTATTGCAGGTAGTACATTAAAGGAAACATCGGAAAAAGTCGGAATACCTTTGAGTACATTAGGAGAGTATTCAGCAAAAGAGAAATGGATAGACCAACAAGAAAAGTTTATGCAAGAGGTATATAAAGAAGTGCAAGAATTTTATACTAAGCAACATATAGAAGATAGAAAGTTATCTGTAACATTACTGCATAATTTAATGGTTAAGACTTTTTCTGAAGAAAGACAAGGAACTATTGATGTAAAAGAAGTTGCACTTAGGGAAAGTATAGCAAACTTATTTATTAAGTCTATAAAAGGACAATCTGATATTTTAGGAATACCTGAAATGAAAATGTATATTAGACAAGACAAAGAGGATAAAGAAGAAAAAATCAAAGACAGAACTATAAATATCAAGGTGGTTAAATAATGAATGAAATAGATTTAGAATTTGGGGAACATTTTGCAAATATATTTCAAGAAAATGACTTTGATATTCTTCTTATGATTGGAGGATATGCAAGTGGAAAGAGTTTTACAGGATTTTTAAAAGTTGCATTACTCGGAGCATTAGAAAAAAGAAGAATACTAGTTGTAAGAAAAGTTTATGCCACTTTAAAAGATAGTTGCTTTGAAGATTTAAAAGAAGCTATTTCTACACTAGGAATGGATGATGAATGGAAATATATAAAATCTCCATATGAATTTGAAAATAAGGTTACAGGAACAAAAATTATTTTTAAAGGAATGGACGATTGGAGAAAGTTAAAATCTATTAAAAATATAGACCTTATTCTTATAGAAGAAGCTGATGAACTTACATTGGACGATATAAAAGAGCTTAGAAAAAGATTAAGAACTCATAATATTAGAAGTAAGATTATTTTCATGTGTAACCCTGTTTCAAGGCTTTCATCAATTTATAAAATGTTCTTTACAGAAGAGGGATATAACATAAGTGAAGATGAATTATACAGAAAAAGAAAAATTAAATTTATAGATAAAATTCAACTTGAAAGTGGAGAAGAATTAAAGCAGACAGTAATAATACATCATTCTACATATAGGGACAATCCATTTTTACCTAAGAATTTTATATATGAACTTGAAAGTGAAAAAGACCCTAGAATAAAAAGAATTGCTAGAGACGGAAAATTTGGAGCAGATGGAGATTTAGTTTTATATAATGCTGTATTTGAAGAAGATGTATATGAGAGATATGTTAAGGATAAACTTACTAAAAGAGATGAATACAGAGGTATTGACTGGGGATTTTCTATTTCATATACGTGTGGTTTGAAAATGGCAGTTAATACAGCTTTAAATGAGCTATATATATATTGGGAATATTATGACAAAGGCAA
This sequence comes from uncultured Clostridium sp., assembly GCA_900553985.1. GTDB lineage: Bacteria > Bacillota > Clostridia > TANB77 > CAG-508 > CAG-269. The sequence continues at coordinate 26,528 of USFW01000019.1, read as the reverse complement.
GACTACACAAGAATTAATGCAAGGATTACAGCCTTTAAAAGATAATAATATACCAATTTATGCAGATAGTGCTTCGTCTCAGACAATAGCAGATTTTTATGATGAGGGATTTAACATTGACGGAGCAACAAAAGGAAAAGGCTCTGTCGAATATCACGAACAGTTACTAAGAAGTTTTTCAAGAATTGTAATTGATATTAATAGATGTCCAAATACTAAAAAAGAAGCTGAGGAATGTGTGTATAAGAAAGATAAAAATGGAGAAATTCAATCAGGAAAATATAATCTTGATGCACATAGTTTTGATGCAATGAGTTATGGACTAGAAGAATATGATTTTATACCTTTAAAAAATAGACTTAGAAAGAAAAAATATATTGGTATTTAGGAGGTGAGAAATGGCAAAGAAAAATAAAGTTCAGAAAGAAATTATTACATCAGCAGTGATTAAATTATTTAGTGAAAGTTCACCAGAGACTAATAAAATCACAGATGAAACAATAGATAGATTACTTTTAGATATAGATATTACATCAGCACTTAATAAAATAGAAAGAGAAACAGCAGGAAGAATATTAAGTGTTATAGCTGAAAATCCTGAAAATGACGAACAAGCAAAAGAAATTAATCAAAGATTTTCAAATATAAAATTTAATAGAATTATAAATCATATGATTACAGCCAGATACTACGGTTACAGCTGTTTTGAGATAGTTTATAATGAAGATTTTACTGTTAATTCATTAATACCTATTCCATATAAATATGTGACATATAAAACATCTGACAAAAAATGGGTATTAAGAATAGGAACAAATGAAACTGATTTGAATAGAGATAAATTCTTATTATGTATTCATAAATGGAATCCTGCACAACCGACAGGTAAAACAATATTTGAAAGCTGTCAACAAGCATTTTTGGATAAAGAAATGTATTCAAGACAATTAAGAGGACTAGCAGAAAAATATGGAGATACGATTATAGTATTCCCATATAATGAAAATCTTGATGAAAAAGAAGTAAAAGCTATTGGAGAAACAGTTTTAAAAGCAAGAGGTAAAAATGCAATAGGTGTTCCTGTTGATAGAAATCATTCTCTTAAAGATAGTTTTGAATTTATAAGATTATCAGATTTAGACCCTGAAATATACACAAAATTATATGCAGTAGAAAAAGAAAAATTAATACAAAATATTTTAGGCTCTACATTAACACTAGAATCGAGCAGTAAAAATGGAAAAGGTACTCAAGCCTTAGGAGAGATACATAAAGAGGGATTTGAACAAGTAGTACAAGAAATATGTAATTTCTGTTCAGACAGCTTATATCAGTTAATACAGCTTGACAGTGAGTATTTTGGATATGACCCAACACTATTTACTTGGAAACTTGAAAAAGCAGTTACAGAGGAAGAACAAGCTGAAATTGATAAAAAAGAGCAGGAATTCATTGGAATAAAGCTAGATAATATTAATAAACTTTCAACAGCAGGTTATGAATTAGAAAATGAATATCTTGGAGAATACTTAGGTATAGATTATACAAAGATATTAAAAAAAACTAATTCAGTAATAAATATAAATGAGTTTGCCGAAGATGAGGATAAGAAATTATTTAATACTATTGAGGGAGCAAATACATTTAATGCTTATATTCTTGCAAAATTAGATAAGTTTACGGAGGATATTTCACAACAAATTATTGAACAGATAATGAATATAAAAGAGGGAGATGACTTTGTACTTAATTTAGATTATTCAATGCTTGAAGATGACTTAATAATTTCAAGAATAAAAGGTTTCAGTAATTCAAGATATACAACTTTTAATGAAGTTATAGACGAATTTGACCCATTCAAAATGAAGTTTGAGGAAGCTATAAAATCATTCTTAGATAAAATGCCTGTATTGTATGACACGATAGAGGAAGTAACAGAAGATGTGAGAGCAAATTTTGTATGGCTTAAAAAATCAAATGATTTAGAAATTACTACGAGATTATTTGATAGCATGAAAAAATCACTTGAAAATGGAACTACATTTAAGCAATGGGTAAAAAATTGTGAGGAAGCTATAAATAAAGCTGGATTAGGGAAACAAGGTTATTACCTAGAGAATGTTTATAGAACTAATATGATGACACAATACAGCATTGGAAACTATAAACAGCAAATTGAAGTTGTAGAAGATTATCCATATTGGGAATATTCAGCAATAGAAGACAATAGAACTTCTAATATATGCAGACAGCTTGACGGAGTTATAAAAAAATATGATGACCTATTCTGGAGCACATATTATCCACCTAATCATTTTCATTGCCGTTCAACTGTAATTTCTCGTAATAAAGAGGAACTTAAGAAATATAATCTTAAAGTCTCTAAAGATGTTTTTGAAGTAGATATAAAAGGATTTAAAGGTAATCCTGCTGAAAGCTACTGGAATAATATAAAAATGACAGCAGGAGAAAAAGGCAGACAAGGAACTTTTAAATGGGAATAAAAGTATCAGGAACAGCTTCAAAGAAATTAAAAGAGATTTTAAAGAGATGTAGAAATCTTAAAGAACCTATGATGAGAATATCTGTTGATATGAAAAATGAGATTCGTGGAAATATTGATGAACAACATAGTTTTGACGGAATAAAGTGGAAACAATCTAAAAGAGCGAGTAAAGAAGGTGGTAAAACTTTAAAAGATACTGGCAGACTTTATAACTCTTTTAGAAATACAGCAGGTAGAAATTATGCAAGAGTTGGAACTAATGTTATCTATGCAAGGACATTAAATCAGGGAGCAGATAAAGGTGAATTTGGAGAAGTTTCTTTTACTGTAAGACAGCATACAAGGAGAGTTAAACGTTATAAAAAGAACGGAGAACTTGCAAAAACTAAAAGAAAAATTACAGTCAGAAGCCATTCAAGAACAGCAAAAGTTCCTTGGGGAGATATTCCAAAATATAGATACATGGGTATTAATCAAGAAATGAAAAGAAAATACATAGCAATTTTAACAAAATATATTATAAAAGGACGGTAAAAAATGAAAATTACAAATTTAAAATTCAGAGTACCAAAACAAAATACAGGAAATCTTAAATCATATGTAGATATTACTTTTAACGACTGCTTAGTAATTCATAATGCAAAAGTAATTGAAGGTAAAAGTGGTTTAATAGTTTCTATGCCAGCAACTAAGGTTAATAAAAAATTTGTAGATATAGTTCACCCAATCACAGCTGAATTCAGAAAATATATTACTGATGAAGTTGTAGCAAAATATAAAGAATTAAATTAAGAGAAAGGAGGAATGACATGCCTAAAATTTTTAAAGCAGGAAATTACGGAAAGAAAGGTAATTATTCAACAGAGACTTTAAAGTCTTGGGTAGGTAAAGAATTTTCAATCACTGCAGGACATGTGAACGATTGGATAAAAAATGGTTATCCTGTAACAGCTATACCTATTGCAGGAAGCTGTAAAGTAACTGATGTAGACAGTGAGGGGTATTTAATAGGAGAGTTCTCTTATAACTCTTTCGGAGACAGTATAAAAGAACAGTATCCTAATCTTTCAATCGGTATTGGAGAAAACGGAGAGCCTAATCATCTTGCATTACTTGGATATGCACCACCACATTTAAAAGATTTAGACCAATCTTTCAGTGAATTTTCACAAGATTTAACAGCTATGGAAAATACAGAAACAATAGAATTTGCAGAAGAAGATAATCAAAGCAAAATTGATGAGTTTGTAGAGTATTTAAAAGGAATAGATTCTACAAAAGTAAAATTGCAAAATTTATTTGATGTAATGTGGGAAAAAGATAATGAGAAATACTATGCTGAAAAATTAAGGGAAGCAGGATATACAGTTGAAAAAACAGCAGAATTTTCAACAGATACTTTAAAAACTATTGCAGATACTTTAGGAATGATAGTTACTAATAAACCTGTAAATAACTTAACACCTGAAGAAATTTATACAAGAGCGAAAGCAGAGTTTACAAGAGAAGCAGAGAGAGAAGAAACAAAGAAAAATATAATTTCTAAGTTTCCACCAGTAATGCAAGGACTATTAGAATTTGCTATTGATAAAGCTTTTGAAGAAGCAGAATATTCTAAAATAATTGAATTTTCTGAAGAAGAAAAAATGTCAATGGCTGATAAATTAAAAGAATTTTCTAAGGAAGAAAGTCCATTCAAACATTTATTTGAAAACATTACTAAAACAGCAGAATTTACAGAAGAAAACAAAGATGAAGAAAAAGACACTAAAACAAGAATAGGAGGATATTATGAGTAATTTAGTTAAAAATGTTACTGAATTTGATACAAAAGTTTATAAAATTTCAGGGCCTTTAGGTAAAAACTTTATGTTAAAACAGTCAGAAGGAAAAATTGAAATAGGGCAACTATTATCATATGATGCAGAAAGTGGGAAACTAGTTAAATATACAAAAACAGAAAAACCAGCTTTCACAATAGCATTATCAGAGGCAGATAGCACATCAGGAGATGTTCCTGTATTAGTTGCAGTACCAGGAACAATATTTAATTCAGCAGAAATTAAAGGTGCTACTTTAACAGATGATTTCAATGTAGTTAAAGAGCTATGGGGAAATGGAATAACTTTAGAGGAGGTAAAATAATATGGCATTAACAAGAGAACAAGAAGCATGGGTTGGAGTATATGGAGAAATACCACACGTAGTAAATAGATTTTTCACTAGAAGAATTAAAAGAGGAAAAATTCCTTATATAACAAATATGACTACAATTAACTTTGAAGTTGTAAAAGAATTTGCAAGAAAAGCTAAAATTTTACAAAGAGGAGCAGAATTTCCTACTGCAAAATTAAATGGAAGTGTAATTCAATCAGTTACACCTGAAATTATAAAAGATAGTTTCCCATTCTTTGCAGAAGACCAATTAAATAGACCTGTTGGTGCTCCTATCTATGTAAATGGTAAAAAAGTAGATAACAGAACTTATGAAAGAGACAGAAGAATTGCAGGACTAAAACAATCTATTGAAACAGTTCAAGAAGAAATTTCAGCAGGTGTATTCTTAAAAGGAACTTATAAATCTCCTGATACTCAAAATGAAGTTAAATATACATTCCCAACAGAAACAAAAGTTAATAAAGCTGACGTTAAAGAATGGGCTATTTGGCTTACAAAACAATTAAATGAGTTCTCAAAAGATAGAAAAGTTTCTGCTTCTGAAATCTTAGTTGGAGAGAAAGTATTCTATGAAATTCAAAAAGCATATAATACATCTTCAAATAAAGTAATTCCTGCACAAGTAACTAGAACTCAAACAGAAGACGGAGATTTTGAATTACATTTAAATGTATTTGGATTTGACCTAGTAATGATACCACAAGTTACAGGAACAGACGGGGCTTTAATAGATTGCTCTAAAAAAATTATTATGTATAATGATTTAGCTTTCTTACCTGCTTATGCTGGGCTTGTAAATGTAAATAACGGTGTATCAACTATGGAAGCAATAGATGTTTTAATTAGAGAAACATCAGCAAGTGAAAAAACAGGAGAAGCTGAAACTCTTGGAGAGTCTGGATATTGTCCTATCGTTGTAAATCCATCTCTAGTTAAAATAATTGATGTCCAAGATTTAACATAAAAAATTAGAGGGGATTTATTCCCCTCTCTCTTATAAGGAGAAATTATGAATAATGTTAATATTCCTAAAATAAAGATTGAACATTTTGAAGAAGTCTATATTGAACATGTTTCTGATGTTTTAAGAATAACAAAAGATGAATTTAAGAAAAAATTAGAAGATGACAGTATAACATCTTTAAATAAGAAAGCTGAAAGATTTATTACTACATATCTTAAAAATAGAATTGAAAGTCTTACAGAAGATAACTGGTATGCTGCTAAAGAACTGTATATTCAATGGAAATTATTTGAAGGTATAGAGCTAGAGAAAGAAAGTTTGGATAAAAAAGAAAGCCTTTTGGAGCTTCTTGAACTATTTAGGCAGGAAGTTATGGAACTTGAAGAAGATAGTACAGACAAAAAGAAAAAAATAGCAAAAATCATTGTGGTTGGGTGATTACATGATTAATAAAAGACTTGAATATTTTAAAAGATATTTTGAAGAAAAAAACAATAAATGGAGAGTTTTTTATAAAGAAGAACTTCCTGAAAATATTTCTCCAAAGACAATTTATTTTGTTATTACAGGCGAAGAAGTAGTAAAAAAACAAAAAACAATAGATTTTTCAATTTTTTATATTATATCCAGGGAAAAAGATGGACTTCTTAATTTTAGAGATGAAATAAAAAACTTTATAAAAAATGATTTATCTAAAGAATTTGAAACATCTAATTTCTTTTGCAATAGCGGATACAAAATATCTTATTCAATAGATGATGAAAGAGATACTTTAAGAATTGCAGAAATTCAATGTACTTATGATAATACAAAGGGAATTTTAGATGAGGAAAAATTTATGAACATAGAAATATTAAATGACAGATATATTTTAAATGAAAAATAGGAGGTAGAAATGACAGCATTAAATGGAAAATGTAAATTTCAGTTGGAATTTATAGAAAGAGCCGCCGTTGGAATTTCTGGAAGTGTAAGAGGAGTTCTTGGTGTTATTATGTTTGACACTACTAAAGAAGATTTCACTAAAAAAGAATACTATTCGGCAGTTGATATTGATAAAGCAGATTGGACAGATGAAAACTTTAAGGCTTTAAAAGCAATGGCATTTAGAGGAAATCCTTTTAAAGTTGTAGTATATAAAGCTACAAAGGAAAATATTAACGATGTTTTAAAGCAAATTGCATTGGAAGAGCCTAATTATCTTGTATGTCCATTCACAACAGGTGAAGATAAGCCTGAAACACTTGTTTCTGACCTAGAAACATGGATAAACTCTATAAGAAATGTAGAAACAGTAAAACTTGGTAATAATACTTCTACAATAAAATTAATCGTAGCTTCATCAGCAAAACCTGATAAGCCTTGGATAATTGACTATGATGTAAGACAAACAGCTCATACAATAGTAGATTTTGAAGAAAAAGCATATACAGCTCAAGAGTATACTTTATGTATTGGTTCTTTATGTGCAGGAGCTCCTTTAAATAGTTCTATAACTAATATGGAGCAATCTTGGTTAAAAGCATTTACAACAACAGTAGATGATGAAAATACAGCTATTGGAGAAGGAAAATTACTTACATCTTTTGATGGAAGTAAATATGTAATTCTAAGAGGTATAACATCATTTACGACTGCAACAGACAGCATGAATAGAAGTTTTACAAAAATAAGAAAAATGGAAATCATGGATCTACATCAAAAAGATATTAGAAACACATTCATAAACTCTTATAGAGGAAAATATCAAAACATCTATTCAAATAAATTGTTATTCCTTGGAGCAGTTAATGCTTATCTTGCAACATTCCAAAAATCAGGACAGTTAGACCCTGCAAATGAAAATAGAATGAAAATAGATACAGAAGCTGTAAGAAATTGGATTATATCTAAAGGAACATATAAAGGAAAACCTATTACAGAAGAAGAAGCTAAAAAATTAACTGAGTATGATTTATGCAGAGCTAATACAGATGATATTGTGTTTGCATATATCCCAGACTATAAGCCAACAGATGTAATGGAAGATTTCCAAGGAGAAGCATATCTATAAAAGGAGGAATAAAAAATGGCAGATTTTGTTTTTAAAGAAACTGATGTCGTTTCAGGAAGTTTTGGTAAATGCTATATAAATGGAAGACATTGGGCAGAAGTAAGCGAATTTGAAGCTAAATTGAAACTAGATAGTAAAGATGTTCTTCTAGCAGGAGGGCAAAAAGGGAAGAAAAATACATCTTCATCAATAGAAATTAAGATTAAACTTCAAAAAGTATTCTCTACTGAAACAGAATTACTAAAATCAGTTATTTCAGGAATGTTAAATCCTATGACAACTATAAATGTACAACTTGATGACCCCGAAGCAAGAGGGGCAGAAGCATTAGCTTTCAATGATTGCATATTTACAGGAGATATTGATTTAGCAAGTTTTAAAAACGGAGAACTTACAGAAAGAGAATTTACTCTATCATGTGTACCAGATAGAATTGAAATTCTTGAAAGTATAGCAGATGTATAAGAAATAAATTAAAAATTTGGACATTGGAAATTGAATATTATTCGAGGTAAATAAAAAGATTATTTATAAAAGTACTTGACTTTTAAAAGAAGATATTTTATAATATACTTAAGTTGAAGGAGGAGGTAAAATTATGTTGTTAGCAATAATTATTGCCCTGATTACTTCTTTACCAAGTTATTCAAAAGAAATTCGTGAGTGGTATATACTACTTAAGAAAGACAAAAAGAATAATAAAAGAAAGTAGTCAAACAGGAGGAGACGGCATTCTCCTCTTTCAGCTAAACAATAATAGGAGTTGATTATATGAAAACAGTTTTAATCGTTGCTGTTATATTTTTAATACCTGTTTTAAGTAATATTATAAGAAATATTTACAGATATAAAAAAAATCTTCCTTTTGAAAATACTTTCATAGGAAGAACTTTAGAAAATCTTATAAAAAAATAAGAAGGTCGGCATACCTTCTTATCTTCGTTGAAGTTTAAATTATGTTGCTATATTTAGATTATAATAACTTTTTACAAAAAAGTCAATGATAATAAAAAGAACCTTGAAAAATAAATTTCAAAGTTCTTATTAATGTTTAAGTTCTTAGGTACTTGAATTATAGTCTATTTTTTAAAAAAAGTCAAGGAGAATACTATGGCAGGAAAAGTTGGAAGACCAGTAGGCATTACAAAAGATAAAAGAATGTTTGGTTATAAATATAATGAAAAAGAGTACAATGAGATGAAAAAAGCTCTTGAAAAATATAAAGAAAAACATCATTGTACAACGTCAAAGGCACTATATATTCTGATTACAGAAAGTAATAAATAATTTTTTAAATCCTCGGATAATATTCTGAGGATTTTTTATTTATAAAATAATTGGAGGATATAATGGATATTAAAAATTTAATACATAATGCAGAAAAAATTAAAAATAAACAAGATGTAAAAAGAACTCAAAAGAAAGTTTTAATTAAAAGATTTTTAGAACTTGGAATTGACGAGCCTTATGTTATCTTTGAAAAACCTACAACACCACAAATATTAGCAATACAAGAACATAAAAAAGAAATATATGCTATATCAGAATGTATGATTACACCAAATATGAAAGATGCAGAACTTCAAAAAGCATTTGGAGTAAATAATGCAGAAGCACTTGTTAAAAAATTATTCACAGAAGAAGAATTACAGGATATGTCATCTATTTTAGGAGAAATGATTACTACAAGAGAAAAAGCACAAATTATAGATGATATAAAAAACTAATAAAAACAAGTCCTGATTTATTCAGGATTTGTTATTGGGCATTAAAAGGGCATAATATTTTTGGAAAACCTTTAATAAGGTTAAATTCTATTGAAAAAATATTTCTCGATGCTTGTTTTAAATTGGAATGTGAAATGAAAGGGGGTAAAGGCTAATGGCTGAAAGAGAATACATTGAGATTATTACCTCTACAAGTGGCGAAGAAAAGGTTGATAAGTTAGGTAAAAAAATTGATGATTTAGGTAATGAAGCGAAAGAAACAGGAAAAGAAGTTGATAATCTTGGAGATAAGTTTAAACAAACAGGCACTGGAACGGTTAGTTTAAAAGATAAGATAAAACAACTCACAGAGCATTTTAAGGTTTTGGGACAAGAAAGTAATAACAGTTCTGTAACTCTTACTAATGCTATAAAAAAATATGCTGGTATAGCGGCAATAGGTGTAGGAATTAAAAAAGCTACAAATGTATTTACTGCTTTTGATGATGAAATAAGGAAAGTTCAAGCTACATCAGGGGCAACAGCTGAGCAAATGAATAATCTTAGAAATCAGGCAAAAGAACTTGGTAGAACTACAAGGTGGAGTGCGAGCGAAGCTGCGGAAGCTCAATTTGAATTTGCAAAAGCAGGATTTGAAGCTAACGAAATTTATAATGCTACTCCTGGAATATTAAACACAGCCACAGCAGGTCAATTATCTCTGGCAGAAGCAACAGAAATCACAGCAGGTACATTAAGAATGTTTAATTTAAATGCTAGTGAAAGCCAAAGAGTTGGAGATGTTTTAGCAATGACAGCAAACTCATCTACAACTGATATTAGAGGACTTGGAGAGTCATTAAAATATGCAGGACTTGGAGCACATGGATTTAAGATGTCTTTAGAAGAAACGGCGGCTGTTCTTGGAGTATTAGGAAACAGAAAAATTGAAAGTTCTATGGCAGGTACAGGACTAAGAGCTGTATTTTCAACTTTAAAAGATAAAAATAAAATAAAATTACTTACTGATTTGGATATACAACTTACAGAAAATGGAGAATACAGAAATTTCTTGAAGATATTTGATGATATTAAAAAGAAAACAGCTGACATGGCTCCTGCACAAAGAGAAAGCTATCTTGACCAAGTATTTGGTAGAGAGGGTGGACAAGTAATTTCAGCATTAATGGAAACACCAAAAATTGAATTTGACGAACTTTTAAGCAAATTAAATGAAGCAAAAGGATATTCACAAAAGGTTGCAGAAGTTTTTGATAGTGGACTTGGTGGAAGTTTTAAAAATCTTAAATCAGCAGTAGAGGGATTTTCTATATCTCTTATAGAAAATTTAGCACCTACTTTTATTACCATAACAAATGCAGTTACAAGAGTAATTAATACTTTTACAACTTTCTTTGAATGGTTAAATAGTGGAACTCTAGGAGCTAATATTTTATCAGGAGCAATAGTAGGATTATCAGCTATTTATACAGCTCATGTAATAAAATTAAAAGCAGTTGCTTTATGGACTTTAGCACATACAGCATATGAAAAAAGTAATACAGCACAAATTATTTTTGGTACAGGAGTAAAATATGCTTCGGCAGTAGCAAGCGGAGTTTTAGCAGTAGCGACAAAAGGTTTAGCAATAGCCACAGGACTATTAGGAGGAGCTTTATCATTTTTAACAGCACCTGTACTTTTAGTTATAGCCGCTGGAGTTGGTCTTGGAGCAATATTCTATGACTTATATAAAAGGTCTGAAACATTTAGAAAAGGTGTTCAATGGCTTATAGGCGAGTTAAAAACACTATGGGGATATATTAAAAAATTTACAGGTTTAGGCATTGTCATAGATGTTGGAAAATCAGTAGTAAATGGTGTAAAAGATTTATTTGGATTTGGTAAAAAGAAAAATAAATCACTTACAGATACAGCAGAACAAGAAGTTAAAAATAATAAAGCTACAACAGATAAACTTCCAGAAACTTCACAAATAGAAACAGGAGTTAATACAGATTATTTATTACTTGGCAGTGGAACTACAACAAACGAAACTAATAATTATAAACATAATGGATATTATTTAAAAGGCACTAAAAATTTAACAAATACATCTTATGCAAATAATAAAGTTTCAAATAATTATGATAATTCAACGTTAAATAATGCTGTTGAAAATTATAATTCAGTTTCAAATAATACTGCTAAAAATTATAATAATACTTCACAAAATGATACAACAAATAATTATAAAAATAATATTTCTACAAATGAAGTTGTAAATAATAAAAACTTATCAGTTAATGAAGCTGTTAATAATTATAAAAATCTTGAAGAAATTACAAATAATAAAAATTATGCAGAGTTAATGGAAACAAAATCTTTTTCAGAAACTTATAGTATTTTAAATGAAAATAACGATAATAAAAATTATTCAAGTAATAATATTTATTCTGAATACAATACATCTGAAAATAAAGTTCCTGAGAAAACAATGGAAGAAAAAATTCTTGAAGCTCTGGTTTCTATAAAAGATTTACTAAGTTCTAAAAAATCTGATAGTTCAAGAGTTCAAATTAATATTTCTAAGAATGACAAGGAAGATATTATTTCGCAAGTTGTGGAAGATTTAACAATAGCACTAGGTAATATGTAGGAGGTGAGAATAATAGTAAATGAAGCACTAGAAAGATTGAAAAAGACAAGTATTCTGGCAAATGTTGACCCTAAAACACAATTATCAGAATGGGCAACTCAGAAAATAACAGGTGGAGTTGCTAGTAATGTAAATTCACTTTTAGGTAAAACAGGACTTTTAAATAAAGTATATGCTTTTTCAAAAATAATGAAAAATATACAAATATCAGTTGCAGAGGAAAGAAATGGTGTTGAGTTATCTATATTCAAATTTCCTATTGTTCCTGCAAAAATAAATTTCTCTGCAAATAATATAGAGCAATCAGTCGATACAATAGCAGGTAAAATAAATTACATTAAAGATACAGATTTTCATACAATTTCATTTTCTTCTTTTTTTCCGTCTGTATACTATCCTTTTTCATCAAACTATGAATTATTTGGCATAGATTGTGCAAATACATTAGAGGAACTAAAATTAAAAAAATCTCCGCTTAAATTAGTTATTACAGGAATTGGTATTGTTCAAAAGGTATATATTACAAAATTTGAATATAATACAACTTCTGAGGGTGATATTGAATTTACTATTGAGTTCAAGGAAGCAAAAGACCCAAGTATTTATGAAAATGAGTCAAAATTCTATTCATTTAAACCATCTGCATTTAACTTGAGCAAGTAGGTGGTAGACATGAAAAGAGTTTATTGTATAAAGAATACAGCAAGTCAAACAATAGATATAACCAATGTCGTAAAAGACGGTATGAAATTAAAGAAATCTATAAATGAATTTGCATGGGTTTTAGATTTACAGATAACAAGAAACAATATTTTCAATGATATAGAAATTGGAGATATTATTGTTGTTAAGTTAGATGATAAAGAAATATTTTCAGGAATTATAATTTCTGGAGATATTACAAATTTAACATTTAAAGCAGTAGATTATGCTTGGTACTTCAATAAGAATGAAGAAATATATCAATTTGAAGATGTGGAAAGTTCTTTAATCGTTAGAAAATTAATTGAAACTTTTGGAGGAAAAGCAGGGAATATTGAAGCAACAAATACAATGGTGGATAAATTTTATTTTGGTAAAACTCTTGGGGCAATTATAAAAGAGATTATAAAAAATATAAAAGATTTGGAAAATCAAGATTTTAGATTTTTTTATAAAGATACGAAATTTCATTTTGAGAGAAGTAAGAAAAATAAATTCTTAAGAAATCAATATACACCACTAGACACGTTAAAAGGGATTTTAAATAACTACTCTTTCAATGCCTTAAACTATATCAAAGAACCTAAGAGAGCACAATCTATCGAGGATATGCACAACTCTATAAAGGTTTATAAAACATCTGGTAAAGAATATATACAAATGAGTGGAGCAAAAGATAAAACCAATGTAGAAAAATATGGTTTAATGCAGAAATTAGTATCCTATAAAGATAATGACCTTAATGGCGGTAATATTACAGCAGACAGTATTTTATCACAAGAAAACAAAGTTAAGGAAACAATATCTCTTGAAATTCCAACTTTGAGTGAATTTATATTTGACGGAGAACTTTTAAAAATAAATTATGAGAATTATGGAATAAACGGAGTTTATGAAGTTGTGAGTATTACATATACTTTCAGCAATCTTGAAACTATGTTTAATTGTGCAATGCAATTAGAAAGGGTGAGCTAAATGGATAAAACAGAAAAATATCATAAAAGCATTGCAAAATTGGCAGAGATTATAAAAAAGAGGGATAACCCTTTATGGCTTGGAGCTGTTACAGGAGAAGTTGTAAAAGTTCCTCCTGAACTAGAAGTTAAATTAGAAAATGGAATTATTATAAAAAATCATAAAATTATGATTAGCATAGAAAAGATTGTAGGTTATAAAAGAGAATTTTCACTTGAAGGAACTATAAATGAAATTACTATTAATGCTACGACATCAAACAAACCTTGTGGACTAGGGGCAACAAATCCTCATGGAACTATACAGGGTGCAGGAGATTATAAAACAGTTGGAAGTATTACATGGACAGATACCTTAAAAGTTGGTGATAAAGTTCTTATGTTACCTACAAATAAAGAAGAATATTTTTATTTGATAGACAGGGTGGTGAGATTATGACATTGCCTATAAGCTATTTAAAAATTAATGATAATATAGCTGAAATTGAAGCAGAAAAAGAAATTCAAGCAGAAGAAACTATAAAAGAAAAAGATGTTATCTTTGATTTTGATAAAGGAGAATTTGTATATAATGGACTAGAGCCTAGCAGAACATATGACAAAATTGAGATTATAAAACAATGGATAAAAAAGTTATTTTACACTGAAAGAGATAGGTGGAACTGCTATATAAAAGATGTGGGATACCCTTTTGGTATAAATCTTTATAAATATAGAGGACAACAACTATATCCTGATATGGACTTAATAGAGCTTATAAAAGACGATATTTACAATTCTTTATTAAATCATAAGGACATAAAAGAAGTACATTATCTGCAACTTATACAGATAGATGACAAAATGTATTGTGGTTTTATTATTGAACTTGAAGATACAGCCTTTGAGGTAGAGGAGGTGTTTAAAAATTAATGGCAGAATTAGAAAGAATAAATAAAAAAGTTGAAGATATGGCAGAGATGATTTCTTATAATACCTCAAAAGGAAGTTTTGCAAGGGATATAATAACATCTTGTGCTATTGAAATGGTAAAAGAAGAAGATGATTATTCCGAGCAACTAGATAAAAGACTTATTGACACAGCTACTGGAACAGATTTAGATGTTTCTTGTGCTGATAAAGCTCTTACAAGAAAAGAAGCTGTAAAATCGACAGGGAAAGTTAAAATTACAGGAGTAAATGGAAGTATTATAAAAAAGGGATACATTGTTATTAATTCATCTACTGCAACAGAATATGAAGTTACAGAAGAAAAAACAATCAAAAATATTTCTACAATAGTTAATATTCAATGTACTAAGGCAGGAGTAATTGGAAACTGTGAAGTAGGACAGATAAATAAATTTGGACAAGAGTACACTGGGCTTTCTCGTGTGGAGAATTTAGAAAATATTACAAACGGAAAAGATACAGAAACAGATGATGAATTGAGAACGAGAGCATTAGATTATATTAGAAAACCTAGAATTTCATGGAACCAATATGTATTTGAGGATAAAGCAAAGGAAGTAGATGGAGTTGAACATTCTCACTGTATACCTAGATTTAATGGAGCTGGAACTGTAAAACTTGTTATAACTCAAAAGGATAATGAAACTGTTTCTGAGGAATTAAAAAACAAAGTTAAAAACTATATTGATTTAGAAATTATTTCAGATGTTGATATTACAGTCGAGGGAGTTGAAATTAATAAGGTTGATATAGTTGTAAAAGGCTTTATCAGTTCAGACTTTAATGATGAAGCTGCGAAAACAAAATTGACAGAAGTTTTAGATAATTTTTTCTTTGAAAATCTTTTTAAGGAAAAAATATATTACTTCGATATTGTGGAAATAATTCAGCATGCAGGCTGTATAACAAAAATTGGAGATGTTACAGTTGCAGGAACTAGAAACGATATAGTTTTAAATGAAAATAAATTATGTAAAGTAAAATCAATTACTTTGCAGAAATTATAGGAGGATAGAATGGCAGGACTTACACATAAAGGAGAAAATTTAATAATAAATGACTATTTTAGAAAGAAAAATTTCTATCTAGGACTTTTAAAAGCCAATCCTACTGATAATGCTACAAATATTCAGGAAGTAACAGGAGCTTCATATAAAAGACAGCAAATAACTTTTGAAGAACCTGTCAATGGGGAAACATATAACAGTAATGATATAAATTTCCCTGTTGCAACTGAAAACTGGGGTTGGATAACTCATATAGGACTATTTACAGCACCTACAGGTGGAGAATTAATGGCTTATTCTGGATTAGATTATACAAAAGAAATAAGAGCCGCGGATATTTATAAAATACCTCAAGCATTTTTCATTTTTAAAGTAGACTAGGTGATGTTTTATGTCAAAAGTAGCTTTAAAAAAATATGTAGAAGAACAATTACAATTTGACTTAGAAAGTTATTTAGATGATATAGTTCACGATTTTGCTTTTAATACTCAAGATAAATTAATGCTTTCATCAAGTACAACAGCAAAACAGTTAATTACAGTAAAAAAGGATTTATTAGAATTAAAAGTTAAAACTATTATTACAGTTTTAGGTGTCGCGGCTTCAAAAGATTTTGTTGAAAGAATATTAAATAATCTTCCAATTTATGAAAGAAAAGACCCTTTAATTGTAGAGCTTGCAAAAGCAATATCAAGAGAATTGCAAAAAATAGAACTTTTAAAAAGTGAATATATTTCAAGTTTATCTATTACAACAGCGACAGCAATTTCTTTGAAAAGACTTGAAAAAATATATGGTATTAATACAAATTACGAACTTGGAGTTAAATTAAGACAAAATATATTAATTGCAAGAGAAATAACAAAGTACAGCACTTTTAATTTTGCTTATATTTTAAAAATGTGTGAACTTTTTATTCTAGGAAATGTAATTGATGTAATAAATGATAAGAAAAAGAAATCTGTAACAATTATTCTTGAAGATAATATTAATAATATTACAAGTATGGCAGATTTTTTAAAACATATGAATGAATTTTGTCCTGCTTTTTATGAAGTTGTTACAAAAAATAATTCATAAAGGAGGTAATCTTAAATGAGTAAAGTAATTACAAATGAAAGTGAATTAAATACAGGTACTGACCTAATAACTCAATATTTGAATCTTGAACTTTTAGCATTAAAAGACCCTACTGATTTAAGGAAGTTTTCAAGGGACTTTATGAAAATAGACGAAGTTTTAACCCCTGCAACAAAATCTGAAATTGAAAGTATTTTAAATCAAAATTTAATAAAAGATGTCTTAGAACTTGCAACAGAGCGAGATGTGAGAAATCTTTTTGTAGGAACTGTATTAGAGGGTGGAGGTACTTATAATCTTTCTTCTTTAAGTACAGACGAAAGTAAAGTTGTTAATATGAGACTGCTTTCATTGTTTAATGATTTACTTTTACAGAAAATATCTGATAAAGATAATGTTTTAGATAGAAATTTAAGAGATTATATTAATTCTGTAAAAACTTCTTTACAGGCAAATATTAATCTCAAAGAAGATAAAACAAAGGTAGCGGAACTTATAAGTTCTTTAAGAACTGAGCTTACAAATACAATTAATAAAAAAGCTGATAAAACTATTTTAATTAATGTAGGAGCAGGACTTACAGGCGGTGGAAACTTAGGTTCAAATGTCTCAATAAATTTAGATTATGCTACATCTCAAGAAATTGATGAAATTTTAAATAAAAATTTATTGAAAGAAGTATTTGAATTAGCGACAGAACAAGACATAAGAAACCTGTTCACAGGAACAAAACTTGAGGGTGGAACAGAGTATAAACTTTCAGCTCTTT
The DNA here is from genome assembly GCA_900553985.1 of uncultured Clostridium sp. GTDB lineage: Bacteria > Bacillota > Clostridia > TANB77 > CAG-508 > CAG-269. The sequence goes on along the minus strand of USFW01000019.1, from coordinate 8,978 downwards.
CAACAGATGAAAGCAAAATCGTAAATATGAGGTTACTTTCTTTATATAACGATTTAATTTCTCAAAATTTTAATGGGCAAACATCAGAACTTAGTAAAGCTATAGAAAACTTAAAAAAAATTCAAATAATAGCAGGAACAGGGCTTACAGGAAGTGGAAGTTTAACAGGAAACATCACTTTATCGTTAGATTATGGAACTTCTGAAGAAATTCAGAATATTTTAAAATAAGAGGAGGTAAAAATATGAGTGAAATACAATTAAAAGCAACAAATGTTGAAAATAAACCCGTAAGAATTGGTGATTTACCAATCATAAAAACAAATATATTAGAAAATGCAGGACAAATGGATAAAGGAGTTGTAGGAGGGTACAATGGAGCATTCCCTCTTACTGCGGCGAGTGAAGGTGGAATTTATTTATTACCTAGTACAGGTAAATTTTATGTATGTGAAACAGCTTATAATGGAGCACAAATTTCAGCACCTAACAGTAATTTTGTTGAATTATCAGTTTGGAAAAATCATGACAGATTAAACAAACTCTTTAAAAACTATTCTCAACAAGGTTGGAGAGTTTTAGAAATAGGAAATTTTATTTTAGCTTGTATAAGAATAAGTTCTTTTGAAATAGAAACAGAAACATCTGCAAAAACAAATATTAAAATTCCTGATGTAATAAAAGAAGCTTACTCCTGTTTCGGAAATATTATATATCATAATACACATTATGAAGCTGCTGCAATTGAAGTATCAGTTGATGTTATTAGTAGATATGTAACTTGTTTTTTTACAAAAAATACGGGTTCTCATTGTTATATTTATGTTCTTGGAGAAAAATAAATTAAACAAACTATATAAATATGAATATGGAAATTTTGAAACTCCAAATTCTGAAAGATTATATTATGCAGCCATTGGGAAAATAGTTTCAATTTGGTATAGTGGACCTTTTAAAAGAGCTAATGGTCCAACTCAATTATTATGTAAATTACCAGATAACCTAAAACCAGTTTTAAATCAAAGATGTAGTATATATCCTTATCGTGTTAATTTAATTGTATATCAAAGCGGAGAAATTTATCTTGATTCAGGCACAGATATTGATAGTTATGTTACTGGAGGAATATCTTTTCTAAGATATTGAATAAACAATCTAATTAAAATTATTTCTTTTGAAATTCCAAGTGACCAAATGGAAGATAAATATCAAAAAGTTATAAAAACAAATATTAAATACCCTATTGGTTACGAGCTCGTTTCTAAAACTACAAACGTTGGAACTTTTGGATTAGATTTAAGTGCAGCTGAAAATTATTCTAAAGATTTATTTTCGGTAAATATAGGGACAAGTCCTGATGGTTATATTCAATATGCCATTACAGAACACTCAGAAAAACATAATGGTCATGCTTTATATTTAATTTTTGTTAAATCAATAATATAAAAACTTAAATATAATATAATTCAACCCATAATATTTTGGTATCACTTGTTGCTGGTACTGAAAAAATAATTTCATTAGAACCAGCTTTTGTTGTTGATGAAAAGTGTTGAATTTGTTGATGACCATTCATTCTATGCCAATGAGTTTCTTCTTGAGTATATATATCATAATGTGCTAGGATATGGGCTGTCCAATAAAATTTATTAGAATTATCACAGGCATAAACTATTCCAAAAGAATAAGTATTATCTTCGATGTTAATGATTTTTGATGTTTCTGGAATACAATTAATGTCATATCTAACTTTCCTTAGTTTGTTTAAACACTATAAAATGGGCAGTATTTTTAAAAATGCTATAATTTTCTTAACAATTTTTTAGGAGATGATAGCATGAAAAAATATGAAGTTGCAGAAAAAATAACAGGTAAGGAACTTGGGATATCGGAGAAAAATATAGAAATTTATATAAAGTATCTGCAAAGCTGTATTATTAAATCACAGGACACAGTGCAGACAACATATAAAACTTACTTCGATAACATGAAATTATTTTTTAGATATTTAAAAGAACATGAGGGGAACAGATATATTTTATCGCAGGATACACAGAGAAATTTCACAGATATTTGGGAAAGATATTGCAGTTACTGCTTTTCTCAAGGCAATAGCAGAGTGACGGTTAATAAGAAGAGAACGGCATGTTCAACTTTTTTTGATTGGTGTTTAAAGAGAAGATTAATAAAAGTTAATCCTTTTATTTATGTAGAGAAACTTAAGATTACAGCAGGAGATAAGAGGAGAAACAGTTATTTTCTTACAGCAAGTCAGATATGGGAGATAAACTATACACTTAAAAGGGATAAGAAGTTTGATATTCAAGATTTGCTACTGTTCAATTTATTTCTTGATTCAGGGGCAAGAATAAGCGAGATTTACAATTTAAAGTGGGAACAGTTAGATATGGAAGAAATGTTATTCAACGAGGTACGACATAAGGAGGGATATATTGAACCTGTTATATTTTTTCAAGAAACTAAAGATATTATAAAGACTTGGTTACAAGAAAGAACAGATAAAAATATACAGTCTAATTTTCTTTTTATTACTATGTACAATAAAAAGATTAATAGAATGTCGAAAGAAACAATTAGAGCGAGGGTAAGAAAAATTGGAAAAATTGTGGGTATAGAAGATTTTTACCCTCACTCAATCAGAAAATCAATTTTAAACATCACAGGACAACAGTCAGAAACAGTTGCAGCAGCTTTGGGTCATCATAAAAATACGACAGTTACCCGTGAACACTATATGAAGAAAAAGAAATTGACGGAAATGCGGAACACACTTCTGCAGATCCGTAGCCTAGCTGGGCTATAAAAACAGCTGTAATAAAACACAGTTTTGGAAAACTAAGAACATTCACATCAGGTTATTAATTGAAAAAGTATTGATTTTTATAGTTTTAATATTTGAAAGCAATGAAAAAATATTAAATCTTATTTTCTTTTTAAAGTTAAAAATACTTTATTTTCAATAATTTTATGAATAGATAACCTAATATGAAACCTGATAGTTTTCCAAATCTGACATAAAAATCAATAAAATTTTAAAGAAAAAAATTAAACACAAAAATATGTAAAATTAAACGAAAAAAAGGAGTGATGTATATGTTTAGAGTTTATACAAAAGAACAAAAATCAAAAGAGGTATTTAATGTAAATTTAGATGCAAGTGAACTTCAAACAGTTATGGGAGGCAATGTATTCCTTGACCACCCAGAATTAAATCCTCAAGATTACATAATTACACAAGAAGAAAGAGCTTTTGAACACCCTACTTATCATGCTGAAACAAATACTATTGAGGAGATGACAAAATATGAGAAATATCAAAATAAATTGTATGAGTTACAGTTTAATGAAGTTATTTATAAAGATGATGTTCTTGTATTAGAAGCAGGTCAATATATAGATGAAAAAGATGTTCTTCAAACTGTTTCTAAGCCAGAGGGTACAAGAGTAGAATGGAATTGGAAAACTCATGAGTGGGAAGAAAAAGCAACTAATCTTGAAATTGTTCAGGCTCAATATAAAGATTATGAGGGCATGGATACTCCAAGTACATTAGAAGAGATGAAACAACAAGACCCTGCACTAGCAACAGAGTATTTAAGTATGATGATAGAACTTAGAGGACTTATTTATACATTAAGTGCCTCTGAAACTCAAGCAGTTGGTTATGCTGTTTTACCTATTCCACAACCAAGTGAAAAATTAAAAGAATTTAAAAATAAATTTAAACTAACAAAATAAAGGAGATGATGTTTTATGTTAAAAGATTTAAAAGCAATGGTAAAATTACTAGTAGAAATTAGAGATTTATTAAAAGGAAAAGATGAGATGTCAGACTTAGAGAAACAATATCAAGAATACAAATATCTTGCTGATACTAGAGGACAAAAATTATTAGCTGAGCAGGGACTACTTGACGAATATAATTCTTTCATGTCTGAATGTGAAGAAATTATATTTACAGATGAAAAAGTATCTACTTTTGCTGTAAGAATAGAACTTCCTAAACCAAGTCCTGCTTTAGAGAAATTTAAGAACAGATTTAACAAATTTTTCTAAAAAATTAAAGGTATAAATAGTAATTAGCCTAGGTTACGTGTTTAATCTAGGCTTAATTACAAACTGTAAAAAGTAATTTTAGGGGGTAAAAATGAGAAGTAAATACTTTAAAATACAAGAATTAGTTTCAGAAAATGTATATAAAAAATACGGAGAAAAATCATGGGAATTTATAGATTATAGATTGATAAAAGTTTTAGATTTATTAAGAGAACATTTTAATAAACCGATTACTGTAAATAATTGGTGCTTTGGTGGTAATCTTCATCAAAGAGGGTTAAGAGCAAATAAAGATGAATTAGTAGCTAATAAAAAAGATTATTATATTAGTCAGCACTGTCTAGGAAAAGCAGTTGATTTTAATGTTAAAGGTCTTTCTGCTCAAGAAGTATATGAGGAGATACTAAAAAATAAAGATAAGTTCTATTTAATATCCCGTGTTGAAAATATAAAGAATACTCCAACATGGGTACATATAGACGTTGCTAATGTAGATAAATTTAAAATATTTAATGCTTAGGAGGTGATGTTATTGGTAGAAAAAGTTTTAGAGATAATTAATAAATATATTCCTGATAAGACTTCACAAGCTCAAGCAGAAATTGAATTAAGAAAATTGAGCATAGAGGAATTAAAAATAAAAGGGGACTATTTAGAAAAAATAAATCAATGTATACCTTTTGTTCTTCCTGCATTTCTTTTAGTTCTACTATTAATGTTTACTCTGACTTTTCTAAGTGATTTTATTTTTAGCATAATGGGAAAAGAAGCTCCTTTAATACATATTGACGATAGGTTAATAGAGTTTTGCAAATGGTTTGTAGGTTTCTTATTTGGAAAGAAAGCTGTTGATAGTTTTACAGGAGGTAAGAATAAATGAGAAAAATGTTACTAAAACTTGAGACAGTAAGTAAATCGGTTATGGCAATAGTAACAGCAGTAGGAACGATTTTAGGTGTACTTCTTGGAATATATCACGGCATTTATAAACTTAACCAGACAGCTAATAATCTTGTTAAGTCATTACCGATTGTAGAAAATAACAGTAAATTTGCAGATATAAACGTTGACTATGATATATCTCTAGCAGAAAAACAACTTGCTGAACAAGGTTGTGTGGATAGAATTTTAATGAGAAAGCTATTACTATATAAAAAAGATTTAATGCTTACATCTAGCCAAGTTACTAATATAAATTACTTAGAAAGTAAGACAAGATATTAAAACAGAGGGAGATTTTTCCCTCTGATTTTCAATATAATTTTTATATGATAAAAAAGAACAAAAAAATCTATAAATTTTTACGAAATCACCCTCTTTTTTTGTCGTAGCTTACAGGTAACTAGCAAACCTGCAAAAATATAGTTGTAAAAACAATAAAATAAATATATTAACAATCATTCGTTAAAACCATCCATATCATAATGAAGAATAACTCTTCCCATAAAAATTTCTCCTTATAAAAAATCACAGTTCAGAATAAACCAAACTGTGATAATAATTTTTAAAAAACTTTAATACCATCTTTTAATTTTTTTGTTATTTCTAATCTTGGAACAGGTTTTCCAAAATAATATCCTTGAATATAATCTACACCAAGATTATTTACCAGCTCATATTCTTCTTTCTGCTCAACACCCTCAATACATATTTTTAAATTAATTTCATGGCAGAGCTCTGTAATAAATTTTATAAAAACTAAATCAAAATTATTGCAAAGAATATTTTTTACAAAAATCCTGTCTGTTTTTACTATATCAATAGGAAGTTCTTTCAGCACTCCCAATGAAGAATAACCTGTACCAAAGTCATCAAGTGCTATTTTTATTCCCAGTTTTTTTAGTGCCATATAAATATTTTTAATATAATTTATATTGCTTACCATACAGCTTTCTGTAAGTTCAAGAACAAGATTTTTTGGATTTACACCGCTCTCTTCTAAAATTTTCTTCACATCTTCTACAAAGTTTTTATCTATAAACTGCACAAAAGAAACATTTACACTTATTGATAAGTCCGAAACATAAGAACTCCATTCTCTTTTATAAGTTTCAAGGCTTTGTTTAAGAACCCATTTTCCTACATTTACCATAAGATTATTTTCTTCAAGTATTGGAATAAATTCCATAGGAGAAATACATCCATACTCTTCACAGCTCCAACGAAGAAGAGCTTCTACTCCCTCAATCTCCTGTGTTTTTGACTTTATCTGAGGCTGATAAAAAATATCAAAATTTTTAAATCCGTTATCGATGTCTCTTTTTAAAAGATACAAAATTTTTAAATATCTTGCATTTGATTCGAGAAATTCTTTAGAGAAAAAAGTTATTGAATTTCCCTCTTTTCTTTTTGAATAACCTCTTGAATATTTTGCATATTGATACAATTCTTTATAACTCTGTCCGTCATCAGGGTACATTGCAACCCCTACTGATACAGCCAGAATATCTTCATTTTTGCTTACAATCTGTTTCTCTTCAAATTTATCTTTAATTATTTCATATATTTTTTCTATTTCCTCTCTTGATGTATCTTCAAGAATTATTCCAAAATTTGTCCCGTCAAGTTTATACACTTCTGCACTATAAGGAATTACATCTTGTATTATTCCAGAAATTCTTCTTAAAATTATATCTCCTGTTTCTCTTCCATAAAATTCATTTATTCTTTTAAAATTATTTATACCAAGAATAAGAACACCTAGATTTTCAGGGGGATTTTCAAGTTTAGATTCAAGAGATTTAAAAAATTCTTCTATAACAAAAAGTCTTGTCACCGGGTCTATTTTATTATTTTTTTCATGAAGAGAAATCATTCCTACAAATGTACTTGGAATACCATTCTTATCTCTCATCATATTTCCTATACATTTCAGCCATACAATTTCATTTTTTTTATTTCTTATTCTGAAATCCACATGATGAAAAGATTCTTTTCCTGACATAAAATTTTCATTTGATTTGTAGAATTTCTCCCAATCCTCTTCTAAAATTATGTTTTTCCAATATTTTACTGGGTCTTCTATTATCTGTGAAGGAAGATCCAAAACTTTAGCTATCTCAACGGGATATTTAAATATTCCTGTTTTTAAATTGCCTATAACAATAAAATCTTTGCTTGTTTTAATTAATGCTTCATAGACTTCTTCCTTATTATAATAGAATTTTTTCCCATCAATATTTTGAATTTTTCCCATTTCCTAAACCTCATACTTTTTATATAGTTTATTTCCCTTAAACTGTATAAACATAATTAAACCCTAATACAAAAAAATGCAACCTAAATCAATAAATCACAAAATTAATATTATCAAAATATTTAATTTTATTTTTATTTTAAATATTTTTTATATTCTTTTTTCGTAAATTTAGGTTTCCCTTGCTTGTATTTAAAAATATGTTTTTTATTTATAACTTTTATATCAACTTTTATAAGTCCCTCGCTGGAAGAAGCTATTTTATCAAATGCCTTTCTGCTTAAATCTATTTCACGTCCATATTTTTCTTTGAAAGAGCCTCTGTCTGTCACAACAACCACAACAGATTTTTTATTTTCTCTGTTTGTAACTTCTAAAACCGTTCCGAAAGGATAAGTGTTTGATGCACAAGTAAGCTGTTTTGAGCTGAAAACATATCCGCTTGCTGTAAGTTTTCCGTCAAATCCTTTTCCATACCAGCTGGCTGTTTTTGAAAAAACTATCTGACTTAAAAAAAGCATTAAAAATAAAATTTTTTTCATGGCTTTTCTCCTTTTATTTTTTCTTTTATTTAAAAGTATACTTTATAATTTCTTTTTTGTAAATCTTTCAGCAGAATAAAATTTTATTTTTAAATTTTGAATTATAACTTGACTTTTTTTATTAAAAAATTATTTAATATTACATTTATTTTATAGGACGATTAAAAATATATATATATAAAAATTGCACCCAAAACTTTGAGTGCAATAAAAATTTATTTTTTATTTTATCAATTTATCAAAAGCTATATTTGTTTCCAAAACATTTATCATGTCTTTTTCTGAATTTTCTTTTATTACTTCAATAATTTTTTCTTTTGCAATTCCTCTTGCTTTTGCAATTCTATCTGCCTGAATTAAAGCTCCCTGCAGAGAGATATGAGGGTCAAGACCAGAGCCTGACGCTGTTATAAGTTCTGGTGGAACATCACTGGCATTTACATTTGGATTTTCTTTTAAAACCTGTGCCAGATTATTTTTTACACTTTCTTCATAGGCAGGATTGCTGTTTCCGTAGTTTGTTCCTCCTGAAGCTGGAAGAACATCATCTGCAGGTTTTTCATCATAAATATTATAATTATATGCTGAAGGTCTTCCGTGAAGATATTCAGGTTTTTCAAATTTCTGCCCGATTAATTTACTTCCAACAGGTTTTCCGTCAATATAAATTATGCTTCCCTGAGCTTTCTCTTTAAAAAATATATTTGCTACACCTGTCATAAAATATGGATATATAACACCGCAGAGAATGAAGAAGACTGCGGAAACTATTATACTTTGTCTTAAAATTTTCATTTTCAAATCCTCCTAATTAATTCCAACTGCCATAAGCATTGGAGAAACAAGAATATCTATAAGTTTTATCATTATGAATGGAAATATAATTCCTCCAAGTCCGTAGATTGTAAGATTTTTTAAAAGAAGAATTTCTGATCTTACTGGTGTATATTTAACACCTTTTAAAGCTACAGGAACAAGCATTGGAATAATAATTGCATTAAATATCAAAGCTGAAAGAATTGCACTTGCAGGAGATGATAAATGCATTATATTAAGTACTTCCATTTGAGGAATTGCAACAGTAAACATTGCAGGAATGATTGCAAAATATTTTGAAACGTCATTTGCAATACTGAATGTTGTCAAAGCTCCACGAGTTATTAA
>USFW01000018.1 GCA_900553985.1 uncultured Clostridium sp. | reverse complement strand
TTCAAGTACCGTGAGCATTCCTCATTCGAAAACCTAACCAATTCTAATCTTCATTCCAGTCGAACGTCAAAATCCAAAAAAACCATAATTATCAACTATTTTCAGCTACTCTACAAGCTAGTAACAAATTAAAAAAAATAAAAAATCTTATTTTTATTTAATAATGATTGTGATATAATAAAGTATAAATAAAATTCCTAAAAAAGGAAGTGGAAAATATGTCATATATAGAATTTAAAAATGTATGTAAAGAATATAAAATGGGAGAAATTATAATAAAAGCATTAGATAATACTAATTTTCAAATAGAAAAAGGAGAACTAGTGGTAATTGTCGGACCAAGTGGTGCTGGAAAAACAACAACTTTAAATATATTAGGAGGAATGGATACTGCAACCAGGGGAGAAGTAATTGTCGATGGCAAAAATATAACAAAATTAAAAAATAAGGAACTAATTAAGTATAGAAGAGAAGATATAGGATTTGTATTCCAATTTTATAATTTAGTTCAAAACCTAACAGCAGTAGAAAATGTAGAATTAGCAACTCAAATATGTAAAGATTCCTTAGACCCAGAAGAAGTTATAGAAAAAGTAGGTTTAGCAGATAGAAAGAAAAACTTTCCTTCTCAACTATCAGGAGGAGAACAGCAAAGAGTTGCAATAGCAAGAGCAATAGCTAAAAATCCAAAGTTATTATTATGTGATGAGCCAACAGGAGCATTAGACTATAAAACAGGAAAACAAATTTTAAAGCTATTGCAAGATACAGCAAGAAAAGAAAAAATGACAGTCTTAATAATCACACACAATGCAGCAATAGCACCTATGGCAGATAAAGTAATAAGATTCAAAAATGGAACAGCAGAAAGTGTAGAAATTAATGAAAATCCATTACCAATAGAAAATATTGAATGGTAAAAATAAAAATTCTAAAGGAGGTGGATTGGGGATGAAAAATAAAAAAGGAAAATCACAAATGTCACCTAAACGGAATGAAAAATCACAAATTAAAAAAAGCATTGTTAAAAGATAGTTTCAAAGAAATAAAAGTTTCATATAAAAGGTTTATATCAATATTACTTATGGCTCTTTTAGGAGTAGGATTTTTTGCAGGCTTAAGAGCAACTTCGCCAGATATGGTAAATACTATTGATAAATATTTTAAAGAGCAAAATGTATATGATATAGAAGTATTATCAACCTTAGGACTCACAAATGGAGATTTAGAAGCAATAAAAAATATAGAAAATGTTGAGCAAGTTTATGGTACATATAGTAAAGATAGTTTAATAAAAATAAATGATAAAGAAATAGTAACAAAAATCTTATGTCTAGAGGAAGTAAATAAACCAGTAATAATAGAAGGAAGAGAACCACAAAATAAAGCAGAATGTCTAGTAGAAGAGGGCTTTTTAAAAAATACTAACAAGAAAATAGGAGACAAAATACAAGTAGAACTAGAAAATACAGATGATGAACTAGAAGAAAATCAAGAATTTCTAAAAGAAAAAGAATTGACAATAGTAGGAACAGCTAGAAGTCCATTATATATATCTAGAGAAAGAGGAACATCAAAATTAGGCTCTGGAAGTATTAACTATTATATATACATATCAAAAGAAAATGTAAGTTCTGAGGTTTTTACAGAAGCATATGTAAAACTAAAAGACTCAGAAAAATATAAAACATCAACTAATAGATATGAAAAATATGTTGAAGAGACTAAAGATAATATTGAAAATATAAAAGAAGAAAGACAAAAAGCAAGGTATGACGAGTTAATTGGAGAAGCAAATTCAAAGATAGCAGAAGCAGAAGAAAAATTTAATAGTGAAAAGCAAAATGGTGAAAATCAAATAAAAGATGCAGAAAATAAAATACAAAATGGGAAAGATGAAATTACTAAAGGTGAAAATGAAATAGCAAATAATGATGCAAAAGCAAAAAAAGAATTTGCAAATGCCGAACAACAAATAAAAAATGCCAAAAATACTATAAAGAACAATGAAACACAATATGAAAATAAAAAAGTAGAGGCAGAAAAAGGATTCAAAGAGGCAGAAACACAAAAACAAAATTTACAAGCAACATTAACAACCTTGAAAAATTCTTTAAATGAGCTAAACAATAAATATAACGAAATAATAAAGAACTTACAAAATCCAAACTTGCCAGAAGCCCAAAAACAAATTTTAGAAAAAGCAAAAGTACAATTAGAAAAGCAAAAATCACAATTAGAAACTAATCAAAAGACAGTAGAAGCAGGAATAAGTAAAATCGAAAATGAAATAACAAAGGGAAAACAAGAATTAAACAATGCTAAAGCACAAATAGAAAGTGCTAAAAAAACCTTATCTCAAAAAGAAAAACAACTTGCAAGTGCAAGGTCACAGGCTAAATTAGAAATAGAAAAAGCAAGAAATAAAATAGAAGAATCAAAAAAAGAAATACAAAAAGCAGAAGAGAAATTACAAAAAAGCAGAGAAGAATTTGATACAAAAATAAAAGAAGCAGAGGAAGAATTAATTGATGCCAAAGAAAAGGTCGCAAAAATTGAAAATCCAACTTGGTACATATTAGACAGAAACCAAAATGTTGGATATGCAAGTTTTATACAAGATACAGAAAGCATAGAAAATTTAAGTATGGTGTTCCCAATAGTATTTTTTGCTATTGCAATATTAGTTTCATTAACATCTATGACTAGAATGGTGGAAGAAGAAAGACAAGAAATAGGGACATTAAAAGCGCTAGGATATAATAAGTTTTACATAAGTTTAAAATATATAATTTATTCTAGCTTGGCTTGTATAGTAGGTGCAATAATAGGAATGAATATAGGTTTTCAAATTCTACCAAGAATTATATGGGAAATGTATCGAATGATGTATACAATGCCAGATATAAATGTACTCTATAATTATGAATATTCAAGCCTAGGATTAGCTTTAATATATGTATGCATAGTAGGTGCAACATTATATGCAATACTAAAAGAACTAAAAGACACACCAGCAACACTGTTAAGGCCAAAAACTCCAAAATTAGGAAAAAGAGTATTATTAGAAAGAATAACACCAATATGGAAAAGATTAAATTTTTCACAAAAGGTTACTATAAGAAATATATTCAGATATAAGAAAAGATTTTTAATGACAATAATAGGAATATTTGGATGTACATCTTTAATACTAGCCGGATTTGGACTAAAAGATTCAATATCTAAAATATTACCATATCAATATGGAAAAGTATTTGATTATGATATGGAAGTGACATTAAAATCATCACTAGAAGTAGAAAAAAAGAATAATTTCATAACAAATTTAAAGAATAATGAAAAAGTAAATGATTTAGTTGAAACATATATGTTGTCAGGAACAGCAAATAAAGATGAAAAACAACAAGACATAAAAATAATAGTGCCAAAAGAAAGTGAAGAATTAGAAAAAGTAATAAAATTAAGAAATTTAGAAGAAGAAAAAATTAACTTAAATAAAGAGGGTGTAATAATAACTGATAAATTGGCACAACTAATAAATGCAAAAATAGGAGATACTATAAAAGTAAAAGACTCAAATGAAGTAGAAAAAGAGTTAAAAATAACAGATATAACTGAGAATTATATAGCACATTACATATATATGTCAAAAGATTTATATGAGAATTTATATCAAGAAAAATATGATACAAATGTCTTATTAATGCAAGATAAAGACTTATCAGAAGAGGAAGAAAAGAATTTATCAAAAGAACTAGTAAAACAAAATGAAGTATCAACAGTAGGATTATCATCTACAATGAAGAAAACACTGGACGATACAATGGATTCATTAAATTATGTGGTAATAATTTTAATAGTATCAGCGGGATTATTAGCATTCGTTGTATTATATAATTTATCAAATGTAAACATAAGCGAAAGAATAAGAGAACTTGCAACAATAAAAGTATTAGGATTTTATGATAAAGAAGTATATAACTATGTTAATAGAGAAACTATAATATTAACGATAATAGGAATAATATTAGGGCTAGGTGGAGGATATTTATTAAACTTTTATATAATAGGAACTTGTGAAATAGATATGCTAAGATTCGTAAGAGTAATAGACCCATTAAGTTATTTATATGCTATATTAATAACAGTTGCATTCACTATAATAGTAAATATATTTACATATTTTGCATTAAAGAAAATAGATATGATAGGAAGTTTAAAAAGCGTAGAATAAAGATTAATAAAAGGGAGAAAAATATGAACAGTAAAAAAAGAGAAAATTATTTATCATGGGAAGAATACTTTATGGCAATAGCAAAACTATCAGCGATGAGAAGTAAAGACCCATCAACACAAGTAGGAGCATGTATAGTTAGTAATGACAACAGAATTTTATCAATAGGCTATAATGGAGCTCCAAATGGATATAGTGATGAAGAATTTCCATGGGACAGAGAAGGAGAAAACTTAGAAACAAAATATCCATATGTTTGTCATGCAGAATTAAATGCGATTTTAAATTATAGAGGAAGTAAAAAAGACTTAGAAAATTCAAAAATATATGTAGATTTATTTCCATGCAACGAATGTGCTAAAATAATAATACAGTCTGGAATAAAAGAAGTTATATATTTGTCAGACAAATATGCTAACTCAGAAAATAACATAGCATCAAGAAGATTATTTGACAGGTGTGGGATAAAATACAGTAAGATTAAATTAGAAGATGGGAATAAAGAGATAAATATAAAATTTGAGTAAGTAATTTGTAATAAAAGTACCTTTGACATATTAATTTATATAATGTTAAAGGTACTTTTAAGTAAATTTATGAAATTAGGCAGTTAGAAAAGCTAAGAGTAATTAGAAAATAAATTTATATAAATTACTGTAAAAGTATTGGATTTTTTTAAAAAATATGATATCAATATAAATAAGAAATTATGGAATTTTATGTAGTAAAACGGAAGAAAAGGGGAAGGGGATTATGAATAAAAAAAGAGTTGTAAAAATAATTTTAGGCGTAGTAATAGTTTTAGTATTAATGTTTTTAATATATGCTATAAGAAATTTTTGTATAATTAATTCAATGATAAACAAATCAAATGAATATCAAAGTAAAACAAATTACTATATGAAAGTTTCACGAGATGATTCAAATTTGGAATATATAGAAGAATATAATAAAGATAATCAAAGAAAGATAATTGTAAAGAAAAAAGAAGATGGAAGTATTATGACACAGTATATGAAAGATGATGCTTCAAAAGTTTTTTGTGATATGAATGATGGAAGAAAATTTATGTATGAAACAACAGAGCCTATATTTCCAAACATAAGAATTGAATTTAATAATGATACTACATATAATGTTATAAAAGACAGCATATTTGCTAAAATAAAAACAGAAAAAATTGATGATAAAGACTATTATGCGATCAATGATTTAAAAAATCTTAGGGGATTTTCTGATGAAAATGTGAAAAATATATATTATTTTAACAAAGAAACAGGTTTAATAGAATTAGTAAAAACAATAAATAAAGACAATAGCCAAGCAATAACTACTTATGAATATAAATTTGAGGGAGTAGAAGATAAAGACTTTGAATTACCAAATGTTTTGGAGTATACAATAAATAAGTAAATTAGAATAAAAAATATCTTTGACATATTAAGTTATATAATGTTAAATGATATTTATTGATGGTATATCTTGTATAAACGAAACAAGAAAAGTGCTTTATAAAAATATTATAAAGCAAAGATATGATATAATTGAAAAAGTATATAAAAAATTATAAAAATTGCCACTTTTAAAGTAAATATGTTAATTTATTTTAGGAGTGGTTTTTAATTTGAGTATTTATAAATCTGAATAGTTACTATATAATAGCTTTTATAAATTAACCGCTGAAAATAGATGATAATTATGATTTTTTTTGCTTTTGACTACTTATTTCATTCAGAAAGAATTGGTAAGGCTTTTTCATGAGCTTCTCTCACTCAGACCCTTTCATACTTCAAGTACCGTGAGCATTCCTCATTCGAAAGCCTAAACAATTCTAATCTTCATTCCAGTCGAACATCAAAATCCAAAAAATCATAATTATCATCTATTTTCAGCTACTCTACAAGAAAAAATATTATATAGTAATCTTGAATAAAGTGTATAATCAAAAAATTATTGAAAAATAGATATAAAAATGATATAATACGAAAACAAGAAAGGGTGAAAATATGTCAGACAAAATAAAAAGATTTTTAGCATATGAAGGAAAAATATCAATAATATGTGCAGAAACAACAAATTTAGTAGAAGAAGCAAGAAATTTACACGACCTAAGTCCAGTAGTAACAGCAGCATTTGGAAGGTTACTAACAATTTCAACAATAATGGGAGTTGAAATGAAAAACGAAACAGACAAATTAACAGTACAATTCAAAGGAAATGGACCAATAGGTACAATGCTTGTAACAGTAGATAACAAACCAGAGATAAAAGGATATGTAGCAAATCCAATAGTAGATATACCACTAAATGAAGATGGTAAATTAGATGTTGGAGGAGCAGTCGGATATGAAGGTTATATAAATGTAATCAAAGACATAGGATTAAAAGAGCCATATATAGGAATATCTCCATTAGTTTCAGGAGAAATTGCAGAAGATTTTGCAAACTATTTTGTAAACTCTGAACAAAGACAATCAGCAGTTGCCTTAGGAGTTCTAGTTGATAAAAATGGTGTAAGAGCAAGTGGAGGCTATTTAATAAATCCAATGCCTGATGCAACAGAAGAAGAAATTTCAAAAGTAGAACAATCAATATTTAAAGCAGGAGCAATTTCAAAAATGTTAGATAACAAATTGACATTAGAAGAAATAGCAATTAAAGTTACAGGAGATGAAAATATAAAAGAAGTTGGAAATGAAGTTGAACCTAAATATAAATGTGATTGTTCAAAAGAACATATGAAAGAAGCTCTAATAAGTATAGGAAAAAAGGAAATTGAAGATATAATAAATACAGACGAAGAAGCAGAAATAGTATGTCATTTTTGTAATAAAAAATATAAATTTGATAAAAATGAATTACAAGAGATAATAAACTATATAGAAGCTGACAGTAAATAGCATATAGCTATATAACTGTTTTGGAAAAAAATGAAGCTTAATTATAAGAAAGTATTGCAAAAATATAAAGAAATATTATAAAATTCAAAATAAATATAATTAGAATCGAGAAATATTTATTATAATAAATGTTTTAAATAATTAAAAATAATTTAAAATGGAAATAAAGGTAAAAAGGAGAAATGAAAATGGAAAATAAAGTATTAATATTCGGACATAAAAATCCAGACACAGATTCAATTTGTGCAAGTTTAGTACATGAAATATTAGATAAGAAAAATGGATGGAAGGATACAGAAGCTAGAAGATTAGGAAATGTAAATAAAGAAACACAATACATTTTAGACTATTTAAAAATATCAGCACCAGAATTATTAGAAAAAGTAGAAGAAGGACAAGAAGTTCTTCTAGTAGACCATAATGAATTTAATCAAAGTGTAGAAGGAATTGAAAAAGCAAAAATTTTAGGAGTAACAGACCATCACAGAATTTCAAATTTTGAAACATTAGAGCCTTTATATTACACAGCAAAACCATATGGATGTACATGTACAATATTATTTGAAGAATTTAAAAGATTAGGTCATAAAATAGAAAATAAAGAAGCTGTATTAATGGCAAGTGCTATAATATCAGATACATTACTACTAAAATCTCCAACAACAACAGAACATGATAAAAAAGCATTAAAAGAATTAGAAGAAATTATAGGAATAGACTTAAACGAATATGGTTTAAATATGCTAAAAGCAGGAACAGATTTAGATGATTTTTCAGAAGAAGAATTAGTAAACTTAGATGCAAAAAGTTTAGAAAAAGGAGGTTGTAAATTTGTAATTGCACAAGTAAATACAGTTAGTATAGAAGATGTTTTAAAAAGAAAAGAAAAATTAGAAAGTGCAATAAATGCAGAAATAGAAAGAAATAACTTAGATTTATTTGTTTTAGCTATAACAGATATATTAAATAGTAATTCTCAAATTATTGCATTAGGAAAAAAAGCAGATGTAGTTGAAAAAGCATTTAATATTACATTAGAAGATAATACAGCTCTTTTAGAAGGAGTAGTATCTAGAAAGAAACAATTATTACCTAATATTGATAAAAATATTTAAGTAATTTTAAGAGGATTTTAGGGTCAAAAGAAAATGATTTCGTGATTTCGGGGTCGGAGACAAAAATCATGGTTATATAATTCAAAATAAAAGTAATTATTTAAAGTTTACCATGATTTTTGTCTCCGACCCCAAAATCATGTTTTTAAAATCACGAAATTCCTCTTGTTTTTTGTCAAAAATTATTATATATTAATATAGCAAAATACAATTTAATAACAATATAAGTTAATAAAAAATAAAAAAACAAGGTAAAAAATATATAGTATAAATTATTAATCAAAAGATTGAAAGAGAGAGAATTTTATGTATTTAAAAAGATTAGAATTACAAGGTTTTAAATCATTTGCAGATAGAACTGTTTTGGAATTCATGCCTGGTATTACAACTGTTATAGGACCAAATGGTTCTGGTAAGAGTAATATATCTGATGCCATAAGATGGGTATTGGGAGAGCAAAGTATGAAGTCTTTAAGAGGGACAAAATCTCTTGATATTATATTTGCTGGAACTCAAAATAGAAAATCTTTAGGATTTGCAGAGGCTTCATTAGTTTTTGATAATAGTGATGGAGCTTTACCAATTGAATATACAGAAGTAACAGTAACAAGAAAAATTTACAGAAGTGGTGAAACAGGTTATTTTATAAATAAAACACCATGTAGGTTAAAAGATGTTTTAGAGTTATTTATGGATACAGGCATTGGTAAAGATGGATATTCTATAATTGGACAAGGTAAAATTGATGAAATATTAAGCAATAAATCAGAAGATAGAAGACATATTTTTGAAGAAGCAGCAGGTATTGTTAAATATAGAGTAAGAAAAGCAGAAAGTGAAAAGAAATTAGAACATACAAAAGTAAATTTATTAAGGATAAATGATATTTTATCAGAGATAGAAACTAATATTGATCCATTAAAAATACAATCAGAAAAAGCGAAGAAATATCTTAATTTGAGAGAAGAGTTAAAAAATATTGAAATAGGTTTGTTTTTATACAATATAGAAAAATATAAAATAGACTTAGAAAACATAGTAAAAGACGAAGAAATTTATAAAGCTCAATGTAATGATGAAGAAGGTAGACTTGAAAGAATTAAAAATTTAAAAGAAGAACTAAAATCAGAAGTAGAAGAAATAACAAACAAAATAGAAGAAATATCTAACTTAGGATTTGAAAGTCAAAAAGAAATAGAAATGCTAAATTCAGATATAAATGTATCAAATACTCGTATTTTGAATAACAAAGAAAATAGTAAAAGATTTGAAGAAGAAATATCAGAGTTAAATAAAAGAATATCTGAACTACAAGAAGAAAGAGAACAAAAAGAACTAAAAAAAGAAAATTTAAAAACTAATAAAGAAAAATTCACAAAAGAATTACAAGAAAAAGAAGAAGAATTAGCTAAAATAACTAAAAAACTTTCAAGTAAAGAAATAGAAATAGAAGGTTACAAAAAGAAAGTAGAAGAAAATACTGACAGAAGATATGAATTACAAGCAAATATAAGTGAACAAGATATAAACTATCAAAATTATGAAAGAAGACAAAATCAAATAAAAAATGAACTTTCAAGTAATATTTCTGAGTTAGATGGTACAAGACTAAAAAAAGATGAAATTTCAAAAGAATTTTATGAAATAGATAGTAAGAGAAATAAGATATTAACAGAATTAAAAGAAATAAATTCAAGCAAAGAAGAAGCTGATAAGAAGATAAAATCGTTTGAAAATAGTATAAATATGTACTCAAGTGAGATGAGAATTAAAGAGTCAAAATTAAAATTTTTGATAGAAACTGAAAAAGAAAAAGAAGGATATATAAAAAGTGTTAAATCGCTATTAAAAGATTGTGAAAACATAAAAGAACTAGGAAAAGGAATGAATGGAGTTTTAGCAAATGTAATAGAAGTTCCAGAAGAATATCAAACAGCAATAGAGATGTGTTTAGGAGCAAGTTTGCAAAACATTGTAACTGAAACAGAAGAAGATGCAAAAAGATTAGTAGAACATTTAAGAAAAAATAATTTAGGTAGAGCATCATTCTTACCAATAACATCAGTAAAAGGTAAAAAAATAGAAA
Source organism: uncultured Clostridium sp. (assembly GCA_900553985.1). Taxonomy (GTDB): domain Bacteria; phylum Bacillota; class Clostridia; order TANB77; family CAG-508; genus CAG-269. The sequence goes on along the minus strand of USFW01000018.1, from coordinate 22,769 downwards.
AAATAAAAGGAAATGAAAAAGGAGTTATTGGAATTGCATCTGATTTAATAAAATATAGTAAAAAATATGAGCAAATTATATTAAATTTATTAGGAAGAACAGTAATAGTTGACAATATGGAAACAGCAATAAAAGTTTCAAAGCAAAACTCATATTCATTTAGAATAATAACACTAGATGGAGATGTCATAAATCCATCAGGAGCAATCACAGGAGGGTCAGTGACTAAGAAAACTGTTAATATTCTAGGTAGAGGAAAAGAAATAGAAAAACTTGAAAAAGAAATAGAAAAGCTTAAAGAAAAAATAGCAAACTTAGAAAGAGAAAAAACGGAATATGAAAGTTCAATAGAAGATATATTAGAAACTGCAGAAGCTTTAGAAAAAGAGCTACAAGAAATAGAAATAGCTTATGCAACAGGAAAACAAAAAATAATAGCAATAGATGAAAATATATCTAGAATAGAAATGAGATTGAATAAATTAAAAGAAGAACAATCAAAACTAGAAGAACAAAAAAATCAAGCAACTGAAAATAAAAAGAATATAGAAAACGAAATAGAGAAAATATCAGAAGAAAATGAAAAATTGTCAAAAATAATTACAGAATTTGCAGAGTTAAATAAAGATAATCAAAAATATATAGATGACTTGAATTTTGATATAACAAACTTAAAAATTTCAGTATCTTCATTTGATGAAAGCGAAAGTTCAATTCAAGAAATACAAGAAAGAATAGATATAGAATTAGAAAATACAAGTAAAAGTATAGAAAATAAAAAGATGCAAATAGAACAAATAAAACAAGATAATTTTAACTTGGAAAAATCAATTCAAGAAATAAAAGAAAAAATAAATAATATAAAAGAAACAGTACAGCAAAGTGGTTCAAAAATAGAAGAAATGAAAAAAGAAAGAATTGAGAAAAATCAAAAATTATCATCACAAGAAGAGGAGATAACATCAAAATTTAAAGTTATAGAAGATTTAAAAGCTCAAATTGTAAAAATAGAAGTAAGAAAAACAAAATTAGAAGAGGACATTAATGAAATAATTAATAAAATGTGGGAAGAATATGAACTTACTCCAAATAATGTAGTAGACTATAAAAAGCCAGAAAATGTTCAATTAACACAAAAGAAAGTAAAAGATCTAAGAAATGAAATAAGAGAATTAGGAAGTGTTAATGTAGATTCGATTGAAGAGTATAAGACATTAAAAGAAAGATATGACTTTATGTGTGAACAAAGAGTGGATTTAGAAAATACAATGTCAAAATTAAGAAAAGTAATATCTGATATGACAGGAATAATGAAACAACAATTTAAAGAACAATTTGCATTAATAAACAAAAACTTCTCTGAAGTATTTAAAGAATTATTTGGTGGAGGAAATGCAAGTTTAAAACTAGAAGATGAAGAAAATATTTTAGAATGTGGAATAGAAATAACAGTACAACCACCAGGAAAGAAACTACAAAATATGATGTTACTATCAGGAGGAGAAAAAGCATTTACAGCAATAGCTTTATTATTTGCAATATTAAAAATAAATCCAGCACCATTTTGTGTACTAGATGAAATAGAAGCAGCACTTGATGATGTAAATGTTTATAGATATGCAGAATACTTAAAGAAATTTTCAAAAGATACTCAATTTTTGGTTATAACTCATAGAAAAGGTACTATGGAAGCTGCTGATACGGTATATGGGGTTACTATGGAAGAGAGTGGAATTTCTAAGTTGTTGTCTATGAAGTTGAGAGAACATTAAATAAAATAAAAAAACTAAAGTATTAAAAGATAGTACTTTAGTTTTTTATATTTAATGATAGTTTAAGCTTCCAAAAATCTATCATCAAAATTACTTGTATCAAATAATTTTTCAATAGGAATTTCAAGAGCATTACTAATTTTCCACAGAGTAAACACACTAATACCTTGATTGATGTGTTCACTTTCTAAATTAGCAATTAATGCAGTAGAAACATTTATAAGTTCGGCTAATTGGGCTTGTGTCATTTTTCCTTTTTTTAAATTGTATAATTTTCTATAAAATTTTATATTACTTCCAATTATTTTGAATAATTCTTGTGATTCAATTTCAGCCATAAAAGTACCTCCAATACATATAATATATTTTCTAATGTTGAATAAGAAAATACAATAAATTTAAAATGATAAAAAGTCATTGACAATGACTTTGACGCTCATGTATAATTATTTGTGTAACATGAATATAAAAGCTTTTTTAGGAAATAATAACAAATAAAAATCGTTATTTTATATAAGCATTTCTAAATTTAATAAGATAAGGGAGGAACACAAATGATAACAAATTATAAAAAGAAGATTATAGAAAAAAATAGAGCTATAACTTTAATAGCGTTAGTAATAACAATAATAGTGTTATTAATTCTAGCAGGAGTATCAATAGCAATGCTAACAGGAGATAATGGAATATTAACACAAGCTAATGAAGCAAAAGTAGAAATGGCAATTGGAACAGTAAAAGAGCAATTAAAATTATTACAAGCAGAAAAAAGAATAGAAGAAGAAAAAGTGACACCAGAAACATTATTATCAGATGGAAAAGTATCAAGAATAGTGAAAGAAGGTGAAAACGATCAATATTATATGTATTATACCCTAAAAGAAAATTCATTTGAAGGAATGCAAGGATTAGGAAAAGGAAATATAGCTAGTTTAAAAGATATATTTCTAATAGACGATAATTTAAATGTAAAGTATATAGCAAGTAATGGAAAAGAATATGGAGATGAAATAAAAGAAAAAATCTTAGATGATGAAACAGAGATAAGATTTAGTAGTAAAGCATTTAGTGAATATATATCAAAAATATCAGGTATATCAGAGGAAGAATTGAAATTTAAATGGATGAAGAATCAGACAAATTTACAACTTTATAATTTTGACTTAGATAGTTTAGAAGATTTAATATTTTTTCCAAATTTAATTTCAATAAATATAGGAGGGAATATAAATGTAGAAACTCTTGATGGTATTGAAAACTGTAGAAAATTAAAGAATATTAGCTTGAATAGCGGTAATGGAAAAATTAAAGACTATAAAGCTTTGTCCTTATTAAATAATGTAGAAACTATTTATATTTCTGGAGTGGTAAATTTAAAAGATATAATTGATAATATAAAAGGATATAATAAATTACAAAAATTAAGTATATATTCAGCACAATTAGAAGATATAGAAGGCTTAAGAGATTTAAGAAATGTAACAACATTAAACAGTTTAAATTTTGGGGTAAATAAAATTAAAAACATAGAACCTCTAGTAGTGTTTAAAAATTTAACAGAATTAGATTTAAGAAGTAATTTAATTACAGATATATCTCCACTAAAAGAATTAACAAAGTTAAAAACTTTAAATTTGACGAATAATAATATCAAAGATATAACACCATTAGAAGCTAATAAAGAATTGATACACTTATCTTTAAAGGGAAATCTGCAAATTGAAGGTGATAGAAGTAAGTATTCTGAAGAAGGAATAAAGGCTTTAGATGAGATAGGAAAAATATTAGAGAGAAATGGTACTATTTATTTAGATAGTAAGCAACTAGGATTATTTAATAATTATAAAAACATAAATTTATCTAGTCAAAATTTAACAGATTTAGAAATATTAAATGGATTTAATCAGCTTGAAAATTTAAATTTGTCTTTTAATAAGCTAACTTTAGAAGATATAAAATCTCAAGAAATTTTATCAAATATGAGAAATTTGAAATATTTATATTTAGAAAACAATTTACTAACAGATATATCTGCAATTAATAACTTGAGAAATTTAAAAATATTGTATATAGGAGAAAATGACAATATAGATTTATCACAGATAGAAGATATTATATCTAATTTAGATAATTTAAGATTAAGTACAGAGGCTTTAAAGACTATTAAAAATTGTAGTAGTGAAAAGATAACAAAGTTAGATATTAGTAATAGTTCATTTGTTACAGAATTACCAGATTTATCCCAATTTAAAAAATTAGAAAGTTTATATATGACATCATTGATACGAGTGACAAATTTTTCTACTGTTTCTAATTTAAGCAGTTTAATAAATTTATCACTAAGTGCAAATAATTTGAATAATAAACTTATTGATTTTTCTAAATTAACAAATTTGAAAAATTTATCTCTATCAAATTGTTCATTATGGAGTGAAGACTTAGAAAACTTAAAAGCATTAAAAAATAATACAAATTTAGTAATAAATTTATCAAATAATGCAATAATAGATGCAACAGCATTATTAGAATTAAATCCAAGTACAAGGATTGACTTAAAAGGAAATGTTAATTTATCACAAGATTCAAAAGATAAATTAAAAGCTAGATTTGGAGACAATGTGAAATTTTAATTATAAAATTATATTTTAACCAATCCAATAAGTATAAGTAAAATACCTGAAATAAAACCATAAATAAAATCAGGAAATTTACTTATACTTTTTAATTTTCTTCCGACAAGACTGCCCAAACTCAAAAACAAAATTTGAAAAGAGCTAATCAAAATAGGAAAAAGAAAACAATTAGCATCTATTAAACTATAACTAATACCAATGCCAAAACTATCCAAAGAAAGAGCCAAGCCAAGAACAATAGCTTCTTTAGGATCAATTAGATTTGAGAAATTAAAATCGTAATAGTTATTTTTCTTATTTCTATTTTCAAAAATAGTTTTAAAAATAATACAAATACCAATAAAAATTAGAATTAAACTTCCAAAAAAAGATGTAATAGGAGTAGAGATAAAATCATTAAGAAAATAGCCTAAGAAAATTGATGAAAAAGATATAATCAATGACAAAGTAAATAATATGATTTTACTAATAAAAGATATCCTAGTATTTTTTAAACCATATGTAATTCCAATACCTAGAGAATCAATACTACTAGAAATTGCTAGAATTAAAGAACTAATAAACATAATATTACACCTCTTTTGTATAATATGTCGAAAAAAGAAAAAAGTTAAAATCTAGTGTTAAAAAGGAGAGGTTATAACTTAATAAATTTAAAAATAGTGTAGTAAAGTTAATGTCATAATTTACAAATAACCACATATAATTTAATAAATTGATTTACAAAGGAGAGAAAAAATATGTGGCATACTTTAGACAAGGAAAAAGTTTTATATGAACTTGGGACAAGTGAGAAACTAGGTTTAAGTGAGATTACAGCAAAGAAAATACAAGAGAAAAAAGGGAAAAATAAATTACGAGACAAGCCAAAGGAAAAATTAATTGTAAAGTTTATAAAACAATTTAAAGATTTTATGATTATTATTCTAATAATAGCATCAATAGTTTCTGCTGGCATGTCTTGGTATGAAGGAAGTAATGATTATATTGATTCAATTATTATAATAGCTATTGTTATACTAAATGCTATTATGGGAGTTTTACAAGAAGCAAAAGCAGAAAAATCAATTGAAAGCTTAAAAAAGATGACACCACAAAAGACAAAAGTTATTAGAGATGGACAAGAAAAAGAAATTAATGTAGAAGATGTGGTGCCAGGGGATATAGTTATATTAGAAGCAGGAAATTATATTCCAGCAGATTGTAGATTATTAGAATGTTTTAATTTTAAAGTTGAAGAATCAAGCTTAACAGGAGAAACTGTACCAGTATTAAAAGATGCAAGTAAAATTTGTAATGAAAAAGTAGCATTAGGTGACATGGTAAATATGGTATTTATGGCAAGTATAGTAGTTAATGGACATGCAAAAGCCATAGTTACAGAAACAGGAATGGATACAAGAGTTGGAAAAATTGCCAATATGATTATAGAAAATGAAGCCCCAGAAACGCCAATACAAAAGAAATTAAATCAAGTTGGAAAAATATTAGGTGTAGTATGTTTAATAATATGCTTAATAATATTTATAATAGGATTAATAAAAAATATAGACCCAATGGAAATGTTTATGACATCAGTAGGACTAGCAGTTGCTGCTATACCAGAAGGTTTGCCTGCGATAGTTACAATAGTTTTATCAATAGGTGTTACTAAAATGGCTAAAAGAAATAGTATTATAAGAAAATTACCAGCAGTAGAAACTTTAGGATGTAGTAAAGTAATATGTTCAGATAAAACAGGAACATTAACTCAAAATAAAATGAAAGTAGTAGAAATAAAAGCATCAAATCCGAGTTTAGCAATGGAATTAGGAACAATGTGCACAGATTGTAAGGTATATAATAAAAAAGGAAAGATCGAAATTGTAGGAGAACCTACTGAAATGGCAATAGTAGATGTAGCAACAAGAAATGAAAAAAATAAAGAAGAATTATATAAATTAATGCCAAGAATTAACGAAATTCCATTTGATTCTAATAGAAAAATGATGACAACAATTCATAGGTTAGAAAAAAACAAATATAGGATTATAACCAAAGGTGCACCAGATGTATTACTAAATAGATGTATTGGTGTAGATAAAGCAAAAGTTCAAAAAGAAAATGAACAAATGGCAAATAAGGCTTTAAGAGTAATAGCAATAGCATATAAAGATGTAGATATTTTACCAGCAAATATAGAATCTTCAAGTATAGAGAGTAACTTGAATTTTGTGGGATTAATGGGAATGATAGACCCACCAAGAGACGGTGTTAAAGAAGCGGTAGAAGAATGTAAAAGAGCAGGAATAAAAACAGTAATGATAACAGGAGACCATATTTCAACTGCAAAGGCAATAGCAGAGAAACTAGGAATTTTAGAAAGAAAAGATAAAGCAATAACTGGTCAAGAATTAGATAAAATACCTCAAGATATACTAGAAAAAGAAATAGAAAATTATTCAGTATTTGCAAGAGTTACTCCTGAACATAAAGTAAGAATAGTAAAAGCTTGGCAAAAAAGTGGTGCAGTTGTAGCGATGACAGGAGATGGAGTAAATGACAGTCCAGCATTAAAAAATGCAGATATAGGAATAGCAATGGGAAAAGGTGGTACAGATGTTGCAAAAAATGCATCAGACATGATATTAGTAGATGATAATTTCGTTACAATTGTAGAAGCAGTAAAGCAAGGAAGAAATATTTATGATAATATAAAAAAAGCAATTCATTTTTTAATAGCAACAAATATAGGAGAAATAGTAACAATATTTATGGGATTATTACTTGGAATGAAATCACCACTATTGGCAATCCAACTATTATGGGTTAATTTAGTAACAGATTCATTACCAGCAATAGCTTTAGGATTAGAACCAGCAGAAAAAGATATAATGAAGCGAAAACCAATAGATTCTAAAAAAGGTATTTTTGCAGACGGACTTTGGAATAAAATAATAACAGAAGGCATTATGATAGGAATGCTAACATTAATAGCATTTAGTATAGGAAACAAATATTGGGGGTTAGACGTAGGAAGAACAATGGCATTTATATCAATAGGGATATTAGAACTTGTTCATAGTTTTAATATAAAAAGTGAAAAGTCTATATTCAAAATAGGAATTCTAGAAAATAAATTTTTAATAGGAAGTTTTATCTTAGGAATAATAGTACAAGTAATTGTAGTGTTGATGCCAAGTTTAGCAAATATCTTTAACGTTGTAAAACTAACTCGGAATACAATGGGAGATAACACTAGGAATATCAATAATGCCAATATTTATAATGGAAATACAAAAGTTAGTAAATAAAAAGGAAAATAAAGATGTATTTGAAAGCAAAAACATAACAAATAAGAGAAATAAAGCCAAAATACTTGCAACTAAATGCAAAATATGGTAAAATAGTTATGCTTTTAAAGATAGTATAGCTATTTTTAAATCTCTACCTACTATAAAATGTAGGTTATAAATCCATAGGGAGGTGAAAGATAATGAATAAATACGAAAGTATTATCATTGTTAATCCAAATGTAGATGAAGCAGGATTAAAAGCTTTAGAAGAAAAATTTACAGGATTAATCAATGAAAACGGAAAAGTAGAATCTGTTGAAAATATGGGAAAGAAAAAATTAGCATATGAAATCAAAAAATTCACAGAAGCTACATATATGTTATTCAACTTTGAAGCAAAACCAGAATCAATAGCTGAGCTTGAAAGAGTTTACAGAATAACAGATACTATAATAAAATTTATAGTAGTAAGAAAAGAAGACTAAAAAATCAATTAAATAAAGAAGGGGCCTTTATTTAAAGTAAAGAAAGGTGATAACAGATGAATAAAGTAATTTTAATGGGAAGATTAACAAGAGATCCAGAAACAAGATATACACAAACTAATAATACACTAGTATCTTCATTTAGTTTAGCAGTTAATAGAAGATTTGTAAGACAAGGTGAAGAAAGACAAGCAGATTTTATAAATATTGTTGCTTGGAGTAAATTAGGAGAATTTTGTAGTAAGTACTTTAAGAAAGGTCAACAAGTAGGAATTATTGGAAGAATTCAAACAAGAACATGGGATGATGACCAAGGTCAAAAACACTATGTAACAGAAGTAGTTGCTGAAGAAGCATATTTTGCAGATAGCAAAAGAGAAGGAGATTTTGGAGGAAACTCTTTTGAAAATACTTTTGGAAATACTGCACCAGGAAGTATGGGAGCAGACTTTGAAATGTCTTCTAGTGATGACCTACCATTCTAAGCCGAGGGGGGAAATAAAATGGCAGATAAAAAACAAAATAGAAGAAATAATAAAAACTATGATGAGGATTACAATCCAAGATTCAGAAAACAAAGAAAAAAGGTTTGTTTATTATGTAGTGATAAAAACTTTGAATTAGATTACAAAAATCCAGAACAATTAAAAAAATTCATTAATGATAAAGGTAAAATCTTACCAAGAAGAACAACTGGAGCATGTGCTAAACATCAAAGAGATATAACATTAGCAGTAAAAAGAGCTAGACATATTGCTTTATTACCATATGCACAAAAATAATAAATAATTAAAAATAGCTAGAAATTGAAATATCAATTTCTAGCTATTTTTTTAATTAGGGAAAAAGACTGTTTCAATTGTTTTATTTGCTTTTTCTAAAAAATCACTAGTACAATAAACTTGAAGTGAAACATGTCTTTCTGAATAATTTAAATTGAAAATCATATTTTTTGAGTATGCAAGTGTAAGAAAATTATATATAGACACTTGTTGCTCATTTGAACTATTTTTCAATTTTGCAGTTACAGAGATAGAAGGTCTATCCTGATTCTGATAAAAAAGCTTTAATTTAAAATCAACAACACTTTTATTTTCCAAATATCTAGATTTAAGTTGAACAAAGTGAGTAGCACCTTGATATATCATTAAATTAAAGATTGGAAAGAGGTGAAGTAGCTCAAAGTAGTCTTTTCTTAAGAAAAAGTCTAAGTTATAAAGTAAATTTAGTTTGTTACTATCTAATAAATTATGACGTTCTGATAAAGCAGATTCAAAATTTTTAGAAAGTAGAGCTAATGAAGGTATAGCTAATAATTCTTTTTTGGGCTTAGAATTACTGATATATATAAATACTTTTTTATAAGTATCATCGATATCAAAAAAGATATAGCCTTCGGTATACTCCTTTAAGAAGTTGTCAATTTCATGATATTCATCAGGTACTGTAGATAAATTTCTTCTAATTGTTAAAGAAGAAAATATACTTTTACATCTAAAAATACAGATTTCTAAGTAGTAAGAGTTTTCTGAACAGATAAATTCGTTATTACTAGATTTTACCTTAATAGTACAGGTACAGCCAGATAATATCATATTGTTAATTATAGGAAAAATTGTTTTTAATTCCTCAAATTCTGACCGCAGTTCAAAAATGAATTTCTTTTTGTAATTATCCTTTTGCATTTTTTAAATACACCCTTTCTTCAAAAAATAAATTTTTATGTTACAAGTAATATTATACCATAATTAACATAAAATTCAATATTTGCTTGATATAAAATTAAATATATAGTAAAATATACATGACATTACACTTTTAATGAAGTGAGAAAAGAGGAATATTAAATGAAAATAACATCAGAATTAATAGAAAAAGTTGAAGAAAAGATTCAACCACAATTTAAAATAATAGAAGAAATTTGTAGAAAAAATAGTATTAAAGTAATAGAAGCATTTCAAGAATGTAATTTACAAGAAATGCATTTAATTTCATCAACTGGTTATGGAATAGATGAAGCAGGAAGAAATAAAATAGAAGAAATTTATGCTAAAATATTCAAAGCAGAAGATAGTTTAGTAAGGGCACAATTTATTTCAGGAACTCATGCATTAGCAATTACTTTATCAGCTTTATTAAGACCAGGAGATAAATGCTTAAGTATAACAGGAGCACCATATGATACTTTGCAAACTGTTATAGGAGTGGGAGAAGAATATAGCAAAAGCTCATTAAAAGCATATGGAATTGAATATGAACAAATAGAATTAATAGACAATGACTTTGATATAGAAAAAATACAAGAAAGATTAGCAAAAAAAGATATAAAACTTATAGAAATTCAAAGATCTAAAGGGTATTCTACTAGAAAGAGCCTAACAATAGAAAAAATAGAAAAAGCAATAAAAGCAATTAGAGAAGTAAACAAAGAAGTAACAATAATGGTAGATAATTGTTACGGAGAATTCGTGCAAGATAGAGAACCAATAGAAATAGGAGCAGATATTGCAGTAGGTTCACTTATGAAAAATTTAGGTGGAGGAATAGCAACAAGTGGAGCATATATAGTAGGAAAAAAAGAACTAATAGAATTATGTGCAGAAAGATTAACAGCACCAGGAATAGGTAAAGAAATAGGTCCATCACTAAATCAAAATACTGCACTTTTAAAAGGTCTATTTTTTGCACCAGAAGTAGTAAAAAGTAGTGTAAAAACAGCAATATTTGCAAGTTGCATTTTAGAAGAATTAGGATTTAAAGTAGAACCTAGATATGATGAAAAAAGAGCAGATATAGTACAAACAATTGAATTAGGTTCAAAAGAAAAATTAGTGAAATTTTGCCAAGGAATCCAAAAAGGTTCACCAATAGACTCAAATGTAATACCAGAACCAAGTCCAATGGGAGGATATGAAGATGAAGTAATTATGGCAGCAGGTACATTTACTGAAGGCTCAACAATAGAATTGAGTTGTGATGGACCAATAAGAGAGCCATATATAGCATATATGCAAGGTGGACTTACTTATGAATATGGAAAGTATGGAGTGATAAAAGGAATTGAAGAAGGATTAAAAGAATAATAAAATTGACTTCTAAGAAAGGAATTAAGCAAAATGAAAGTAGTTGTAATAGGAGGAGGACCTGCTGGAATGATGGCAGCAATAACTTCTAGAGAAAATGGAAATGAAGTAACAATAATAGAAAAAAATAAACAACTAGGAAAAAAATTATTAATAACAGGTAAAGGAAGATGTAATATAACATCTTCTTTAGATATGAGTGAATTTATAAAAAATACACCAGGAAATGGAATGTTTTTATATAGTGCATTTCAAAAATATACAAATCAGGACATCATAAAATTCTTAGAAAAGCAAGGATTACGAGTTAAAGAAGAAAGAGGAAATAGAATATTTCCAATAACAGATAAATCTTTAGATGTTTTAAAATGCTTTGAATCAAAAATTAAAGAACTAGATATAAAAATAAACTTTGATGAAGAAGCAAAAGAATTAATAATAAATGAAAATAAAGAAATAAAAGCAGTAAAAACAAGTAAAAGAGAAATAATAGCAGATAAAGTAATACTAGCAACAGGTGGGAAAAGTTATCCATTAACAGGCTCAACAGGTGATGGATATAAAATGGTAGAAGAATTAGGACATAAAATTACATCTATAAAACCATCATTGGTGCCATTAGAAATTTATGATAAAAATTTATGTACAAAGTTACAAGGATTAAGCTTAAAAAATGTATCAATAAAATTAATAGATAAGCAAAAAAATAAAGAAATCTATGAAGATTTTGGTGAAATGATATTTACCCATTTTGGAGTATCAGGACCAATAATATTAAGTAGTTCAGCACATTTAGTTAGATATAAAAATATAGAACAATTAATGAAAGAAAAGAAAATAATATTAAAAATAGACTTTAAACCAGCTTTAAGAGAAGAAAAATTAGATGAAAGAATATTAAGAGATTTTAATGAATTTAAAAACAAGCAATTTAAAAATGCTTTAGATAAGTTATTGCCACAAAAATTAATACCTGTAATAATAGAAAAAAGTGAAATAAATCCAAATAAGAAAGTAAATGAAATAACAAAAAAGGAAAGAGCGAATTTATTAAAACAACTTAAGGATTTCGAAGTAGATGTAAAAGAATTTAGAAGTATAGATGAAGCAATAATAACAAGTGGAGGCATTTCTATAAAAGAAATAAATCCAAAAACTATGGAATCAAAAAAGATTAAAGGACTATTTTTTGCAGGAGAAATAATAGATGTAGACAGCTATACGGGAGGATTTAATTTACAAGTAGCATATTCGACAGGATATGTTGCAGGAAGTAACGAATAAGTAAAGAAAGGTAATTGATGGAACAGTTTTATACAATAAAAAATAATATAGAAGCAGAAATTGTAGAGAAAAAGTCAAAATTTATTGCAAATTTAATTAAAGTAGAAAGTAAAGAAGAGGCAGAGGAAAAAATACAAGAAATCAAGAAAAAATACTATGATGCAAGACATAACTGTGTAGCCTATAGAGTATTAGAAGAAGGAAAAGTAGAAGAAAAAGCAAGTGATGATGGTGAGCCATCTGGAACTGCTGGAGGACCTATGTTAAATATTTTGCAAAAGAATAATTTATCAAATGTTTTAATTGTAGTAACTAGATATTTTGGTGGAATTCTATTAGGAACAGGAGGTTTAGTTCGTGCATATTCTGAAGCTTTAAAAAAAGCAATAGAAGAAAGTACATTAATAATGAAAGCATCAGGAATAGAAATGAAACTAATTGTAGACTATAATAATTTTGAAAAATTTAAATATTATTGTAAAAATAATAATATTAGTATAATATCAGCAGAATACTTGGAAAAAATTGAATGTAAAATACAAATGGAATTAGAGAAAAAAGAAAAATTTATAAAAGATTATGAAAATAAAGAATTAAATATATCAAACTTAGAAATTTTATCTAAAAAAATAATAGATAAAAGTATATGAATTTAGTGGTTTTATAAAAGAATGGAAAAATATAGTAACTAAATGTTGCTTTTTATACCAATCCATACTATAATCTGAATGTAAAAAGATTACAGAAGAATTTGGGAGGGGTAACATGAAAGAAAAAGTTACAGTTTTAATTGCTGATGATAACGAAGAATTTAGTAAAACATTAGCATCATATATTAATGCACAAGAAGAAATGGAAGTTATAGCGAGAGTAAAAGACGGGACAGAGGCAGTAGATATTATCTTAAATGAATCTCCAGATATAGTTTTACTAGATGTTATAATGCCACATTTAGACGGACTAGGTGTATTAGAAAGTATAAGTAAAGTGAAATGTGCCAAAAAACCAATATGTATAATGTTATCAGCAGTAGGACAAGACAAAATTACAAAGAAAGCAGTAGAATTAGGTGCACAATATTATATTGTAAAACCATTTGATATAGAACTACTAATAAAAAGAATGAAAGAACTTAGATTTTATAAACCAGTTCAAACAAATAGCAACTTTATAACAAAAGAAATAAAATCTCAATATATAGAATTACCAGAAGAAGGAGCTAAAACTCAAGAAAACTTAGAAGCACTTGTTACCAATGTAATTCATGAAGTAGGAGTACCTGCACATATAAAAGGATATCAATACCTAAGAGAAGCTATAATGATGGTGGTAAATGATATAGATGTAATAAATCAAATTACAAAAAGCTTATATCCACAAATAGCAGGAAAATTCAATACAACACCATCAAGAGTAGAAAGAGCAATTCGCCATGCCATAGAAGTAGCATGGGGAAGAGGTCAACAAGAAGCAGTGGAAAATATATTTGGATATACAATTTCGGCAAGTAAAGGAAAGCCAACAAATAGTGAGTTTATAGCGATGATTGCTGATAAATTACGCTTAGAGTTAAAGAGTGCATAAAAGTTTTAATAGCAGTAAAATGAGTGAAAGATTTACTTATTTTACTGCTTATTATTTATTATAAAAAGACTTTAGTTTGTGAATATATAGTTTCACTACATGAAATAAGCAAAGTAATATTAAAGAGGTATTAGCAAGATTTATTCAATGTTTATAAATTTTTTAGTAAAAAAACCGTTATAGTTGTATAAATTTTCCAAAAAAGTACATACTATAAAAAATACATAGGAGGAGAAAATATGGAAATGAATAACAATAAAAATATGGTAGTGCTAAAAAATTTACCATCTAACATAGTGGAAGAAGTATATGTTGTATTAAAATCGAGAAAGAAAGCTAAAAAATTACAAAAAATAGAAAAGAGTACACAAGAAAGCAATACAGAATTTACAGGTAAAGATAACTATGTGATAAAAGAAGCTGAATTGTTGGTTACAGATTATTTAGAAAAAATTAATGATAATAAAATGATATTAAATGTAAAAACAAAAAGAAAATATAAAAGATTAAAAAATTATGCATATATATCAAGCATAGTTATATTCTTGCAGTTTTTTATGTTGGTAATTAAATAGTAATAAAACACCTTTTCCTAACATATAGTTTAAGAGAAAAACTAAGGAAGAGGTGTTTTTATGGATAGAGTGATGACTGTAGAAGAAAGAATTAGACGAGCTGAAGAAATTTATGAAAGAAGAAAGAAAAGAGAAAATATAACAGAACAACATGAAAAAAATAATAGTATAGAATCAAAAGATATAGAAAGAAAAAAAGACATAAAATTATTAAAAAAAATAATTATCCAATTAATAACTTGTTTAGTAATATATTTTATATTCTATACAATACAAAATAATGAATATATCTTTTCTAAAGAATTTCTAACAAAAGCAAATGAAATTTTATCATATGATATGAACTTTAGGGAAATATTTGAAAATGTTAAGAATAATGCTATAACGTTTGTAAATAAGAATAAACAAGAAAATAATAACCAAAATCAAGAAGGAATTGGAGGGGCAGAGGTTAAAACAAATATAGAAATAAATAAAAATGAAAATCAAGAAGAAATTCAAGAAAAAGCTTCACAGGAACTTAATGAAGAAGAGAAAAGAAAAGAAAATACGGAACAACAAGTACAAACTTTATCACAAGAAGAGCAAGACATACAAAATGTGAAAAATACGACGACATTTATAAAACCAATAGAAGGAAAAATAACCTCAGCCTTTGGAAGAAGAGAGGAAGCGACAGGAAGAGTTCCTAAAAATCATACAGGAACAGATATTGCTGCAAATATGGGAGTGAAAATAAAATCAGCAACAGATGGAGAAGTAGTTTTAGCATCTGATGAAGGAGATTATGGAAAACATTTAAAAATACAAATAGGTGAAGTTAGTATTATATATGCACATTGTAATGCACTATATGTGAAGCAAGGAGATAAAGTTTTTCAAGGACAAGAGATAGGAGAAGTTGGTTCAACAGGAAATTCAACAGGACCACATTTACATTTTGAAATAAGAATATATGAGAGGGTTGTAAATCCACAGAGTATTTTAGAGTTATAGTTAGGAGAAAATATGAGATTTAGAATTGATTTAAAAATATTTATTTTTTTGATTTTATTTTACTTAACTAATCAGATTCAAATATATGCACTTATAATGTGTTTTGCGATTGTTCATGAATTAGGACATCTATTAACAGGAATAATATTAGGTTTTAAGCCTAATAAAATAGAATTAACTCCATTTGGACTATCAATAGGTTTTAAAGTAAATTTAAAAGATTATAATAAAAAAATAAAAAGAGCAAATGCAATTGAAGAAAAAAGAATAATTATAGCCATGGCTGGACCGGTTGTTAATTTATTAATAATATTTATTATAGATAAATTAAATATCGATATATATGAAAAAATTATGATAATATATTCTAATTTATTATTAGTTTTATTTAATACTTTACCTATTTTACCTTTAGATGGTGGAAGAATATTAAAAGGGATTTTACATATATATCTTGGGAAAAATAAAGCTGAAAAATATTCATGTAACATATCATTTGGTGCTTTAATAATATTAACAGCAATATCAAGTATAGCAATACTATATTTTAAGAATATAGCAATTTTTTTAGGAGTAATTTTTTTATGGATATTATATTTAAAAGAAGAAAAGCTTTATAAAAATAGAAATAGGTTATATGAATTAATTAAGGAAGAAAAAGAAGCTAATATAAAATACCAAGAAACTATTGAAAATAAGATTAATTAATAGTAAACTATAATAAAAAATAGTAGAAGGTGAAAATATGCAAAAGATAAAATCTGAAAAAGGTGTAACATTGGTTGCATTAACTATAACGGTAATAATATTATTAATAGTATCAAGTATCTTGATATATAATGCTAATGATAATATATATATAAAGAGACTTACAAGTATGTACAATGATGTTTCAAACTTGAGAGATAAAGTAGCATCATACTATAAAGAGTATGGAACAATTCCAGCAAAAGTAGAGTATACAGCAGTATCACATTTAAAAGATGCAGGAGTAATAGGTGCAAACGATGGAGAAAATTTTTATGTACTTGATTTGGATAGGTTAGATGGTGTGACTTTAAATTTTGGTAAAGATTATGAAAAAGTGAAGAACCAAGAATATATAGATGTGAATCAATTAAAAGATTTATACATTATAAATGAAAAAAGCCATAATATATTTTATTCGGAAGGGATACAAGTAAAAGATAATGACACAATAAAAATATTTTATACAGATGATGAGAACATTGATAAAGTAGAGGTCCCTATATTTGAGAAACAACCAGATGTGCCCAAATTGTGGACTGCTACAAGTAAAAGAGATCCTGAATGGTATAGTTATAATGATTTGGAAGCTAATAAAGAAAATGTAAATATTAATGAGCCAGTATTGAAAGGAGAGATGACACCAATAAAATATACAGGTCCAGGTGCCAATACTGAAGAACAAGCAGGAAGTAAGTGGGCAAATGCAATAACATCAGATGGAAGCATGTGGGTATGGATACCAAGATATGCATATAAAATAACAGAAGGATATCATACAAATCAAGCAGGAACAATAGAAGTAGCATTTATAGATACAAATAATAAATTTTTGAATGGAGAAACAGGAGAAATAACAACAAACCCTGAAGAAGAAGGAGCAGGATTAACAAAATGGTTAGTACATCCAGCATTTATGTCAAATGCACAGTATGGAGGAGGCTTTGGAGAAATTTCTGGATTATGGATAGGAAAATTCGAAACCACAGGAACATATAGCAATGATAATGCAAGTCAAGTAAGTGTAAAGCCAGGTGAGCCAAGTCTGAGAAACATGACAATAAATAACCAATATAAAGCCGGAAAAAATGCAACATATGGAGAAAGTGTAAACTTAAATAGTCATATGGTAAAAAACAGTGAATGGGGAGCAACAGTATATTTGGCACATAGCAAATATGGGGCAAATAAAGTCGAAATAGAAAAAAATCAAAATAGTTCATATTATACAGGAGGAACTAATATTTTAGTAGATATATATACTAAAAACAAAACACAATCAACAACACATAATGCAACAGGGGTATATGATTTAAATGGAGGTGCTTTTGAATCAACAGCATCATATATAAACAATGGAAATATGCAACTAGGAATAACTGGAGGAAGAAATGAAGGAGATTTATATGGAGCAACATACCAAGAACAAGGGATAAGTACAAAATATAAAACAGTATATGTTTCTTCAGATATATTACAGACAGATTATCAAACAGCAGGAAGAAAATATAAGGGAGATGCAATATATGAAACATCATCTACTTATTCAAACCAAAATGGTACATGGTTTAGGGGATACGGAGCATTTCCAAGTAAACAATCACCATTCTTTGATAGAGGAAGAATGTATTCAGATCCATCAACATCTATTTTCTGTTTTGGAAGTAATGCAGGTAATGCTTTAGGGCATTATTCATACCGCTCAGCATTAGTAATATAAAATATAAAATTTTTATGTAAATTGACAAAAAGTCGTTGACTTTTTGTCAATTTCGTTATATCATATAAACGTTAAAAATATGTGTTTTTAAATCCTAAGGAGGAGAAATATGGGAGAAGTAATAGTTATAACATCAGGAAAAGGTGGAGTAGGTAAAACAACAACAACAGCAAATTTAGGTTCAAGTTTAGCATTAGAAGGTAAAAAAGTAGCACTTATAGATACAGATATAGGATTAAGAAATCTAGATGTAGTAATGGGGTTAGAAAATAGAATTGTATATGACATTGTAGATGTTGTTGAGGAAAAATGCAAATTAAGACAAGCGTTAATAAAAGATAAAAGATTTAAAGAATTATACCTATTACCAGCTGCTCAAACAAGAGATAAAAGCGCAGTAAATGAAGAACAAATGAGAAAATTAGTAGAAAAATTAAAAGAAGAATTTGACTACATATTAATAGATTGTCCAGCAGGAATTGAACAAGGTTTCAAAAATGCGATAGCAGGTGCAGATAGAGCAATAGTTGTCACAACTGCTGAAATATCAGCTATTAGAGATGCTGATAGAATAATAGGATTATTAGAATCATCAGAAATTAAAAATCCAGAATTAGTTATAAATAGAATAAGACCTAATATGGTAAGAAAAGGTGAAATGATGGATGTTGATGATATAGTAGATTTATTATCAATAGATTTAATAGGTGTTGTTCCAGATGATGAATACATAATAACACAAACAAATAAGGGAGAGCCAGTTATTCAAAATAAAAGAGCTCCATCAGGAAAAGCATATATAGAAATAGCTAAAAGAGTACTTGGAGAAAAAATTGAAGTAACAATACCAGGAAGAGAAAAGGGATTTTTTGCAAGATTAAAAAGATTATTTAGAAAATCATAGTAATAACAAAAGTTGGAGGTAATTTAGACAATGTTTGAAGGCTTAATGAAATTCTTTAGTAAAATGGGAAAAAAAGAGGAAAAAACACCAAATTCAAAAGTAGCTGCAAAAGAAAGATTACATTTAGTTCTTATGCAAGATAGAGCTAATGTTTCAGCAGATTTCTTGGAGTTAATGAAACAAGAAATAATTGATGTTATAAAAAAATATATAGAAGTAGACGAAAATGCAATTGATGTTAGATTAACAAATAAAGAAAATGATGATGGAACTAATGGAGCTCCAGCTTTATATGCAAATATTCCAATTATTAATATTAAAAATGAGACTAGAAAAATGGAAAAATTGGAAAACAAAGAAGAAAATAAGGAAAACAATAAAGTAAATATAAATGAAGAAGAACAATTAGATAAAACAAAAAAAGTTGAAGAAACAAAAAATACAGAAATAGATGAGCAAAAAAGTAAACAAGAAGACAAGCAAGACGAGGAAAAAAGTTTAAAAGAAACTAATAAAGGTTCAGCAGAAGAAGATGATAAAGAAATAAATAAAAAAGCAATAGAAAGTGATGAAAATTTAGTAAAAGAAGAAAATGAGATGACAGAAAAGAAAGATACTAATAAGAAACAAAATAGAAAAACAACAAGTAAAGCAAAAAGTAAAAATTAAATCAAAATATAAAATAGAAAAAGAGTGATTTAATGAGAAAAAGAGAATTAAAGAATATGGAGTGGGGAATATTGGTAGTTGCAATTATCCTATCTATAATAGGAATAGTTGCACTATTTTCTGCTACACAAGAAACTGAATATGATGAATTTTCTAAGCAAATTATTTGGTTAGTAGTAAGTTTAATAGCTATGGTAATAATAATGTTTATAGATTATAATTTATTGTTAAAGGCATCGCCAGTATTATATGGACTGGCAATAATATTATTAATAGCAGTTTTATTTACTAAACCAGTAAATGGTGCAACAAGTTGGTTTAATATAGGAGCTTTTTCATTACAGCCAGGAGAATTTTCTAAGGTAGCTGTAATATTATTTTTAACATTTGTAATAACTAAAATACAAAGAAAAGGACAAGAAGAAATAAATAGACCAACCAGATTATTAATTATATTATCAGTATTAGCAGTACCAGTATTATTAATAATAAAACAACCAGACTATGGGACAGCTTTGGCTTTTATAGTAGCAATGGCATTAATGTTATTTGCTTCTGGATTAGATAAAAAGTATATAATTGGGACAATTTTGCTAGTAGTAATAGCAGTTCCGTTATTATATAATTTTGTTTTACCAGAACATGCTAAGACAAGAATTGATGTATTTTTAAATCCAGAATCAGATCCTAGAGGTTCAGGATATAATATTATCCAATCAAAATTAGCAATAGGAGCAGGAGGCCTTACAGGGATGGGAATATTGAAAGGAAATCAAACACAATTAGGATTTCTTTATCCAAAAACAACAGACTTTATATATTCTGTTATAGGTGAAGAAATGGGATTTATAGTAGCTGGAGCAATTATTCTATTATTTGTATATCTAATAAATAAAAGCATATATGTAGCTAAGACATCAAAGGACAGAGCTGGATCAATGATTGCTATTGGAATTACAGGAATATTTTTATTTCATGTATTAGAAAATATAGGAATGGTTATGGGATTATTACCAATAACAGGAGTTCCACTTCCATTTGTAAGTTATGGAGGAAGTTCTTTAATAACTAATTTTATTTGTATAGGACTTTTATTGAATATAAGTGGAAAAAGGCAAAAAACAATATTTGCAAAATAAATGTAAACATAAAAGAGGTATGTTCGAAGGTTTATAGGACTTACCTCAAATTTTTTCATATTAAAAAAGATATAATATACAAGTGCTATAAAACTCAAGAGTATACTTAAGGTACTTTGCCTTGTACTTAAAATTAAGTCATGAAAGGAACTAAATGTTTATGAAGTATTTAAAAAAATTAAAAATAGGAAATGTTGAGTTAGAGAATAATTTAATATTAGCACCAATGGCTGGAGTTACAAACAGACCATTTAGAACTATTTGCAAAGAAATAGGAAATCCAGGATTAGTTTGCACAGAAATGGCAAGTTCTAAGGCAATGTTTCACAATGACCAAAAAACAAAAAGGTTATTAAATACAGATGGAGAAAAAAGACCAATAAGTTATCAAATATTTGGAAGTGATGTTGAAACAATGGCTTTCAGTGCAAAATATGTAAGCGAATTTGCTGATATAATAGATATAAATATGGGGTGTCCAGCTCCTAAAGTTGTAAAAAATGGTGATGGAAGTAAATTATTATTAGACTTAGATAAAGCTGAAGAAATAATGAAAGCAGTTGTACAAAATTCAGAAGTGCCAGTAACATTAAAAATAAGAAAAGGCTGGGACAAGGAAAATATAGTAGCCGTAGAAGTTGCCAAAATAGCAGAAAAAGCCGGAATATCAGCTATAACAGTTCATGGAAGGACAAGATCAGAATTTTATACTGGCATAGCAGACTTAGATATAATAAAAAAAGTTAAAGAAAATGTAAATATACCTGTTATTGGAAATGGTGATGTAATAGATGAAATAACAGCTAAAAAAATGTTTGAGTACACAGGGGTTGATGGAATTATGATTGGTAGAGGAAGTTTTGGAAATCCATGGATTTTTAGAAACATTATTTATTACTTACAAAATGGTGAAAAACTTTCAGAACCAACAAACCAAGAAAAATTAGAAGTAATGAAAGAACATATAAAATTGGCAGTTGAAGAAAAAGGAGAAATAGCAATAAAAGAATTAAGAAAACATATTGCCTGGTATACTAAAAATATGAAAAATTCTAGTGAATTTAGAAACTCTATAAATAAAATAGAGACAGAAAAAGAATTATTATTAAAAATAGAAGAATATTTTTTAAGTATATAAGTGGAAAAAAGAGAAAGTAAATAAATTAAAATTTAAAACATAAAATGTGGAATAAAAAAGAGTACAAGTGGAAAAAATATCATGGAAAATTAAAATAAAATTGTTTACTATGGGATGTAGAAACAAAGGAGGAACTTTTTTATGATAAAAAAAGTACTAAAGGAAAAAAGAGGAATCACATTAATAGCATTAGTAATAACAATAATTGTGTTATTAATATTAGCAGGAGTAAGTATAGCAATGTTAACAGGAGATAATGGAATTCTAACACAAGCAACTGAAGCAAAAGAAAAAAATACAATAGGAGGGGAGAAAGAACAAATATCACTAGCATTACAAAGTTTAAGAATGAAAAAACAAGCAGAGAATGTGACAAATGAGATAACAGTATCAGAATTAGATGAACAGCTAAAATATGATGGAGCAAAAAATGTAGAAGTAGATAATGTAAATGGATATTTAAGAGTAAAATATGGAGATAGCAAAAATGAATATACAGTAGATCAAAGTGGAAATATAGAGAGTGAAGGAGAAATTACCCAACCAGAGAATATAGCAAAATCATGGGAAGCAGTAAGTAAGTTAGATACAACATGGTTTAGTTATAATGATTTATCATCATCAAATAAAAAAGCAAATGTAAATGCACCAGTGTTAAAAGGAAATATGAAAGCAATAAAATATGTAGGAGCAGAGGCTGATGCACAAACAGGAAGTAAGTGGGCAAATGCAATGACAAGTGATGGAAGTATGTTTGTATGGATA
>USFW01000017.1 GCA_900553985.1 uncultured Clostridium sp. | reverse complement strand
ATTTTTTGTTTTATTTATTTTTTATTATTAATTAATTTATTCTTTTATTTATTATTCTTATCACCTATTTCTAGCGGCCAATTAAAAAAGCACCTATCCAAAAATACCTATAAAATCCCAAATGCTTATTTACATTTCCCCTTTATTTAATTAAAATAAAATAAAAAAAGGAGAAAAAAAATGAATATCACCAAACCCCAAAAAATTATTTTAAATCCAACTAAATTAAATCCAGAAAAATCATCAAACTTAATAAACTATTACGAAAACAATATAATTAATTATTGCCTATTTGAAAATGAAGAAAATTTCAAAATAAATCATAACGAATTAGAATTCAATTATTGCAAATTTAAAAATATAAATATGCAAAATGAAAAATCCACAAAATTAACTTTTAAAGATGTTATATTTGATAACTGCAATTTTTCTAATACCTCTTTTAGCGATTCTACATTTATCAGATGTGAATTTAATAATTGTAAAATAACTGGTTGTGATTTTTCTGAAAGTGCCTTATTTAATATCTCTTTTTTTAATTGCAATGCCAATTATATAAATTTATCTATGGCAATTTTAGAAAAAGTTTTATTTGAAAATACATTTTTAAGAAATAGTTTCTTTAACGAAGTAAAAATGAAAAATGTATATTTTGAAGAATCTGATTTAGCTCAAGCACAATTTTTTAAAACTTCTCTAAATAATATAGATTTGTCAAATTCTAATATAGAAAAAATCTCTGTATCTTTAACTGATATAAAAGGTGCAACTATAAATCAATTTCAATCAATTGATTTATTATATTTATTAGGTGTAAAAATAAAATAATTTGTATTTTCATATATTTTTACACAATAAATTTTTTTGTACCTTCTTTATAAAACACCTGCAAAATCTTTTCTAAAATTTGATCTAAACTATCAGTTCAATCCAACATTTTCCATTTGACAAATTGTCATTTTCCGTATAAAATTAAAGTGGCTAAAAGCCAAGAAATATGTACAATAAAGGAGATTTTGTCATGAATGAAATTTTACATGTTGGATTAGATGTTGGATCAACAACAGTTAAAATAGTTGTCATGGATAGTAATAAAAATACAATATATAAAGATTACCAAAGACATTTTTCAGATACAAAAAATACTGTATGTAATGTCTTAGAAAATTTACTTTTAAAATACCCATCAAATACTTATACATTAGCACTTACTGGGTCTGGAGCTATGTCAGCTGCAAAGTTTTTAGGAGTAGATTTTATTCAAGAAGTTGTTTCTTGTAAAAGAGCAGTTGAAAAGTATATTCCTCAAACTGATGTTGTTATTGAATTAGGTGGAGAAGATGCTAAAATCATCTATTTTGATAATTCAATAGAACAAAGAATGAACGGAACTTGTGCTGGTGGTACAGGAGCATTTTTAGACCAAATGGCTTCTTTACTTCATACAGATACAGCTGGATTAAATGAACTTGCAAAAGGATATCAAACTATATATCCTATTGCTTCTCGTTGTGGTGTTTTTGCTAAAACAGATATTCAACCATTAATAAATGAAGGAGCAGCTAAAGAAGATATTGCAGCTTCAATATTCCAAGCAGTTGTAAATCAAACTATTAGTGGACTTGCTTGTGGTAGACCTATTAGAGGTAATGTTGCATTCTTAGGTGGACCTTTAAGTTATTTATCTGAATTGCGTAAGAGATTTATTGAAACTTTACAATTAAAAGATGAAGAAATAATAGTTCCTGAAGAAGCTCATTTGCTAGTTGCCAAGGGTGCTGCTTTAGATTCTTACCATACTGAAGAAATAACTCCAAATGAATTGGAACAAAAAATTGAAAATTTGAAACAATCACATGATAATACAACACATCCTCTTGATCCTTTATTTAAAAACGATGAAGAGTATAAAAACTTTAAAGAAAGACATAACAAAGCTAAGGTAAGTAAAACAGATTTATCTACATATGAAGGTGATTGTTATTTGGGAATAGACGCTGGTTCTACAACTACCAAACTTGTTTTAATTGATAAAGATGGTAATTTACTTTATTCCCTATATGGAAGCAATGAAGGTAACCCTTTAAATAGTGTTACAAATATGTTGAAAAACTTATATAAACAATTACCTGAAAAAGCCATATTAAGATATAGTGGTGTTACTGGTTATGGAGAAAAACTAATTCAAACAGCTTTAAATGTAGATTTAAATGAAATTGAAACAATAGCACATTACACAGCTGCAAAAACTTTTGAACCTGATGTAACAAGTATTGTAGACATTGGTGGTCAAGATATGAAATACATTAGAATGAAAAATGGTTCAATAGATAATATTATGCTAAATGAAGCTTGTTCTTCTGGTTGTGGATCTTTTATAGAAACTTTTGCAAAAAGCTTAAATATTGAAATATCTGAATTTGTAAAAGAAGCTATTAAAGCAAAAAGACCTGTTGATTTAGGTTCAAGATGTACTGTGTTTATGAACTCAAAGATAAAGCAAGCTCAAAAAGAAGGATACTCAGTTGGAGATATTTCTAGTGGTCTTTCATATTCTGTTATAAAAAATGCTATCCAAAAAGTTATGAAAGTTAGAGATGTTTCAACTTTAGGAGACCATATAGTTGTTCAAGGTGGTACTTTCTATAATGATGCTGTCCTTAGAGCTTTTGAACTTATAGTTGGAAAAAATGTTGTTAGACCAGACATATCTGGATTAATGGGAGCCTACGGAATGGCTTTACTTTCAAAAGAACAATATGAAGCAAATTTAGATATGGAATACAAATCTAAAATTTTAAAAGAAGATGAATTAGATAAATTAGAAGTAAAAATTACTCATACACATTGCAATAATTGTGAAAATCATTGTAAATTAACAATAAATAAATTTAACAATGGCGCAATTCATGTAACAGGAAATCGTTGTGAAAAAGGTGCTGGTGTAGTTAATAAAGCAAAAAATCTACCAAACCTAGTTCAATATAAATATGAAAGATTGTTTAACTACAAGCCTTTAGAAGAAAAAGATGCACCTAGAGGAGTAATTGGAATCCCTAGAGTTCTGAATATGTATGAAGATTATCCTTTCTGGTTTACTTTCCTTACAAGCCTAGGCTTTAGAGTAATTTTATCAGAAAAGAGTACACGAAAAACATATGAAAAAGGAATGGAATCAATGCCATCTGAATCTGTATGCTACCCAGCAAAACTTTCTCATGGTCATATTGAAAGTCTTTTAGAGCAAGGCATAAAAACAATATTCTATCCTTGTATGCCATATTCAAGAAAAGAATATGAAAAAGCAGATAATCACTATAATTGTCCAATTGTTATTTCATATTCAGAAGTTTTAAGGAACAATGTGGAAGGATTAAAAGATGAAAAAATAAAATTCATAAATCCATTCTTACCTTTTGATAAGAAAAACTTAGTAAAAAAAGTATTGGAATTAGATGAATTTAAGGAATATAACTTTACAAAAACAGAATTAAATGAAGCAGCAACTAAAGCAGAAGAAGAATATCAAAAATGTAAAGAAGATATCAGAAAAAAAGGTGCTGAAACAGTAAAATATATAGAAGAAAATCACTTAAAAGGAATTGTATTAGCTGGTAGACCATATCATGTCGACCCTGAAATAAATCATGGTATTGATACATTGATTACATCATTAGGGCTATGTGTACTTACAGAAGATAGTGTTTCTGACAAAACAGAAGTAAAAAGACCTATAAGAGTAGTTGACCAATGGGTTTTCCATGCCAGACTTTATGCCGCAGCTGACTTTGTTGGAAAACATGATTCCCTAGAGTTAATTCAATTAAACTCTTTTGGATGTGGAGTTGATGCTGTAACAACAGATCAAGTTGAAGAAATTCTTTCAAGTTATAACAAAATGTATACACTTATAAAAATAGATGAAGTTAATAACTTGGGAGCTGTAAGAATTCGTATACGTTCACTACTTGCTAGTATGAATAAGCGTGAACAAGAAAAACTTGAAAGTAGTGAAAATGGAGATTATGAAATACATAAAAAAATATTCACTAAAGATATGAGGAAAGATTACACAATATTAATCCCTCAAATGGCACCAATACATTTTGAATTATTAGAAACAGCTGTTAAATCAAGTGGATATAATGTGAAATTATTAAGAAATTGTACACAAAAAACAGTAGAAACAGGATTAAAATATGTAAATAACGATGCTTGTTATCCATCTATATTAACTACTGGTCAAATGATAGAAGCACTGCAATCTGGAAAATATGACTTGAATAAAACTGCACTAATTATGTCTCAAACAGGTGGAGGATGTAGGGCTACAAACTATATAGGATTTATCAGAAAAGCTCTTAAAGATGCTGGATTTGCTAATGTTCCTGTAATATCATTTAATATAGTAGGAATGGAAAAAATGCCAGGATTTAAAATAACAGTTCCATTAATGGAAAAACTATTGAAAACTGTTATTTATGGTGATTTATTACAAAAAATGCTAACAAAAAATAGAGCATATGAAGTTAATAAAGGAGAAACTCAAAAGCTATTTAATTCTTGGATGAAAAAATGCAAGGAATTACTAGTAAAATCTAATAACAAAGAATTTAAACAAAGTATTTATGATATAGTAAATGACTTTGAAAAAATAGAATTAGATACAAGTATTGAAAAACCAAAAGTTGGAATAGTTGGAGAAGTTTTAATCAAATATCATCCTTTTGGAAATAACTTTGTAGCTGACCTTCTAGAAAAAGAAGGGGCCGAAGTAATTCTTCCAGACTTTATGGGATTTGTTAAATTTATGGCAACACATAAAATAACATTTAATAATTTATTAAATACAAATAAAACATCTTCAAAAATTATGAAAGCAGCTATACATTTAATAGATATTTTAGAAAAAGATTTGAAAATAGCTTTAGCTAGCTCAAAGAAAAACTATTTACCACCATGTGACATTTGGCATCTAGAAGATAAAGTAAAAGATGTTCTATCTATTGGTAATCAGACAGGTGAAGGTTGGTTCCTAACAGCTGAAATGATTGAATATATTGAACATGATATTCCTAATATTATATGTGTTCAACCATTTGCTTGTTTACCTAATCATGTAGTTGGTAAAGGTGTAATAAAAACAATTAGAGAAAAATATCCAGATGCAAATATTTCTCCTGTTGATTATGACCCTGGTGCAAGTGAGACTAATCAAGCTAATAGAATAAAATTATTAATGACTGTTGCTAAAGATAATTTAAAAAATAAACATAATACAATTAAGGCTTTAGAAAATGAAAATTTAGATAATTCAGAAAAAAACACTCTGAAAGTATAATATAAAAGATATTTGTTTACCAATTAAAGATAAACAAATATCTTTTTAATAATTTTCAAATATTCTTAATTATAAGTATATTTTTTCATATTTTTTATGTTATAATGTTAATCAAATAATAAATTAATTTGAAAGGTTCTGATATAATGAGTAAAAATTACTATGATATTTTACAAGTAAATCAAAATGCTTCCCCAGAAATAATTGAAAAAGCTTACAAAACATTAGCCAAAAAATATCATCCTGATTTACAACCTGAAGAAAATAAAAAGCAAGCAGAAGAAATATTAAAAGATATTAATGAAGCTTATAAAATTCTGTCAAATCCTATTTCTAAAGCTAATTATGATAATAGCTTAAAAGAAAATTATATCTCTGAAGAAGATTATGAAAATTTATACAACCAAAATGAAGTTTTAAAGAATAAATTAAATAATATTTCTCAAAAAGAAAAAAATATTAACAATATAAATAGTGAAAGTATAAATTATCCAAAAAATAACAGTAATGACAATTTAAAAAAGCAAGAAGAATTCTTTACAAAACAACAAGCCGAAAATTTAAAATATCAAGAAGAATTGCAAAGAGCTAGGGAAAAGGCTTATCATGATGCCTATATTCAGGATTTAAAAAATAGAGGTTATAAAATAAAATATAAGAAAACTTTTAAGGATTATTTGAAAGGATTTATTACTATCTTTATTGTAATTATAGTTTTAATTGCTTTATGGCATATTCCTTTTATTCATAATTTCTTTATGAATTTATATAATGAAAATGAACTTTTACATTATATTGTAGATTTATTTTTGAATATATTTAATTAGCCTTATTTATAATTTTAATAAAAAATATAGAAGATAATTAATAATAATTTCTTCTATATTTTTTTAATTATTCAATTCCAAATGACATAACAAATTCGTAATTGTCTTTTAATTGCATAATAATTGTATTCTCTATTTTTTCATCTGATAATCCTGTTATATCTTCTAAGATTATTCTCTGTTTATATAAGCCGTTTACTTCTTCTGTTGATCCCACACTTAATTTATAATGTAGTGGAAATTTCTCTCTCATATATTTCTCAAATTCTTCTTCTGATGCAAAATTATTGTTTCTGAATGTTTCATCTAGGCATTTATATGCTGTTTCATAATCTCTATTGTTTATCATCTTGATCCATTTATCTATATTCATTTTTACTCTATATTTATTATCTGCTTCATCATATGTTTTTTTAAACTTATCTGAGTTTATTGTATATGTATCTAGTAAAACAGTATAATTAAGTGGATCTTTTTCATTAAAAATGTACATATTATTATATTTATCAGTTCCTATATATTGAGAATAATCTTCAAAAGTATTTACCAAATATTTATCTATATATATACTTCTAATCTCTTCCACATTTTTTTCAACATATTCTTTAAATTTATCTAAAGTTCCAAATCTTTTATTCTTATATTCTACATCCAAACGATCATATACTAATTCAGGTTTAGCAAGCATCATTCTTTTTAAATTATTTATATAATCTTTTACAATATTCTCTACATTCACTCCTGTAGTTGAATATCTATTATTTTTATTTTCATTTTCTTTTATTTCACTAATTTTACTAGCAGTATTTATTTCTTCATATTTTTCTAAAGTTGGTTCTATAGAAAAAGTCCTATTATTGTAATCCATATTTACAATTATATTAAATTCTTTTTTTAATTCATATTCAAAATTCAAAGCAATACCTTGAACAACATATGTTTTTACATTTCCTGTAGAAATTCCCTTCATATTTATAGGAACAACTAGCAATTGCTCATCTAACAAATCCACATAATTATGCAAATTTCCAATATTTATATTATTGTTTTTTATATATTCTTCACTCAATAATCCTATTATATTATTTTTCAATTTATCTTCTTGTATAAAATAATCTCCATCTTCATTAACTCTCATATATCTAGTATCTTTCATGTTTAAAGATTGTATATATGTATTAGCTATTCGAGTTAAAAAAGTATACTCTACTCTAGTCATTTTTTCTGATTGCTCAAATATTCTCTCTTCTTCAACTTCTGGAGTAGCCATTTTTTGTTGATTTTCTTTACTAATATTTTTTACAATTATTAATGATGTAATGAGAACAACTATAATAACAAAAATAATAATTATTATTGTTTTTAATTTTTTCATATTTACCTCTCCTTTAACATTATGGTGCTCTCCATACTTGTACACTATCCTTTCCTTTATAATTATTCCAATTTTCATATGGAGCTCCTATAGGTGGATTACCATCTGAGGATACCACTCCACAACATTCATCATAGATTAAATTTCCTCCTGCATAAATCATAACATGTGTTCCTACATCGTTAATTACATCTCCAGGTTGTGCTTCATCATGACTTACTTTTGTCCACCCTGCAGCAGCTAACATATCTGGAACTCCTCCAGAACCTGTATAATGATAATTATATGCATTAATTTGATCTTCTGTTAAAAGTCCTGACTTATATAAAACAATTGATACATAAGTAGCACAACATGCATATGGATGATTTAAAGATGCTTCAATATCTTTCCATATTAAATTTTCAGTAGAATAATGCACATTTCTACTAATCATATCATTCATTACTTCTTCACATACTTCTAATATATTTCCTCCAGATGGTTTCTCTTTATCCTTAAATTCTTCATAATATCTTCTAGCAGCTTCTGTTCTAACTTCCATCCTAGGTATACCAGGTCTTTCAAATGTCCAACAAAATGCTTCTGCTGCATCTTCTGGAGTTGTTGCATTTTCCCAATCTTCTGGAGAATAACCATTATAATTCATCAATTGATAATTAGCAAATCCATCGGCTCCTCCTCCAGGAGTAATTTCACCAATTAAGAATTTTATCTGCGTATTTACATCTCCAGGTTCTTTACCTTTTGATTCTGCATATTGTTCTAATTGAGTTCTTCTTCCAAAAGACCACTGACATAATCCAAATCCTATTCCGGATCCTCCTTCTATTACTGATGGATCAAATCCAGATTCAGCTTCAATATTTCCTAAAACTCCTGCTGCTGCTTCTTTACTATAACCTGCTCCTAATACAGCAAACCAAACTTTTTCCTGAATGCTATTTCCATATAATCCTCCTGCATTAGAAAATGATCCCTTAAAAAATTCTTCAAAATTAAATTCTGTAACTCCATAATCCGTATTTGAAGCCAAAAACATTAAATATTTAGTTAGGTCTACCAAATTTGCTTGTTTTATTCTTTCATTGTTTTCTAATATTAAAAATAACCAATCCTCTTTAATTTTTTTATTCATTTGTTTTTCTATATACAAATCTACATACTTATTTGTTATTCCATCTATTTTCATATCTCCACCTGAATCATATGAATTAGAAATAGTATGAGTAGTTGATGATGTTCTTTCGTATTCTATATAACTATAATCTCCCATTGCTTTACCATCTACAACTTTTTCTTCTAAGGTTTTTTCATCTTTAGTTTCTGTTACTTTTCCTGGAGCATTTACGATAATTTCTTCTTTATCTCCCATGTTTAAAATATTTTTACTATAACTATTTGCCTGATATACTTTAACACACCATGTTTCAATATATGTAATATCTATTTTTGTTCTAACTGATTCTGTTTTTGAGTTTTCTACTGTTCCAACATTTTGCCAACCATTTGTTGCTTTATCTATTGGAGGATTTTCTCCACTTACTGTTACTAGTTTTTGTTTTTGTACAGATGTTTCTACTGTACTTACATTATCTTGTAATGCAATTACTATTTCACTATCTAATACTATATCAGCAAGTTTTTCTGAAAAAGCTTTATAATCTGTATCAATGTAATAATATAATAAATATTCGTATGGCATATGATATTTTTGTAATGCTGTTCTAAAATCCATAGGAGAGTTCTCTTTTATTTCTATAGTACCATCTTTCTTCATATTCCATGATAATGTTACTAATTTATTATCTTCATTTAAGCTAAAATATTTTATAGCTTCTTCAACAGATGATTCTTTTAGTTTTTCAAATTCTTCTAATGGTACATATTTCATCTTTCTAATTTTCGATTCTATACTAGGTGTTTCTGTTGTTTCTCCTGGTGAATGTGCAGTACGTCCACTATGGTCAGCTTCTAAATATTCTTTAATTCCTTTTACAATTCCTTCTGCATATTTATCTGTTCCTCCATCTTTTATAATACTCTTGTCATTACTATTACTTAAAAATCCTCCTTCTGTAACAACTGATGGAAAATTAGTAATTGCTGCACTTTCAATTATACCTAAATTTTTAACTTGAGTTCTTTCTACATCAGTACCTGCACCTCTATTATATAATCCCATTTCTTGAGATATATTTCTCGATAATATTTCTGCTAATTGCTGAGAAATTTCATCTTGTTCTTTATATATAGCTTGTACACCAGTAGCTTCCGGATCTTCTGAAATATCAAAATGAATTTGTATACATAAGTCTGGTTTTGCATCTCTTGCTAATTTTGTTCTTTCTTCCATTTTAATTCCTCCAGGATTAGCACTCGTGCTTCCTGTTTGAACAACTTTTACATTTGAATATCTCTCTTTTACTAATTCTTCTACTTTCTCAGCTACTTTAATTGTTAGTTCTTCCTCATGTAATTCTTTATCTGGTGATTCTGCCCCTATATCATCAGTATTATTATGACCTGCAGCTATTGCTACTACATACTCTTTCTTATCTCCTCCTACAGTAATTTTTTCTTTCTTCTTCTTATCTTTTTCCGTTGCTCTGGATGTTGTTTCTTTTTTGTCCTTTTTATCTTCTTTATCTTCTTTATCTTCTTTTGAAATTCCTTCTTCAGTAGATCTAAGATTTATTTGAGAAGACCTAATATATCCCGTTATATCCTCATCTCTAGTATTTTTTCCTTTTACTTCTACATAAATAACTGTTGAATCATTTAATTTATCTTGACTTACTTCATATTTTCCAGTATATTTTACTTTACTCGATTTCTTTATTTTAACTACTTTCTTTGAATCCTCATATTTTACTTCTCCCCATTTATTTTTAATCTTTTCATAAACTACTGCATCATTAATTAATACAATTTCTTTTCCTTCTTCCCATTTTTTTATTTGTTCTTCTCTTGGAGTCATTTGAGAATCATTATATGATGGTTCTTGCTCTAAAATATTTGTATCATCTTTTCCTGTATTAACCATAGCTCCTACTTCTTTATTTGGTGTAACTCTTTTTATATCAATAGCACCTTGAAATCCCTCTGATCCTTCTGGAATTTTTCCTCCTAAATTCGGAAATTTAGTAACAGCTTCTGCTTTCAATAGCTTTTTCAAAAACTTTTTATCCTTAGGAACATTATGATATTCACTACTAGTATTTAAAGTTTCTATTAAACTATCTAATTTTTTATCAATATCATCAATAAAATCTAAGTAATAACCATCTTCTTGATTTCCTTTTATTTGAATTAATTCTGCAACATCTTCTATTTCTAATTGTTCATAAATTTCTTTCGGTGTATTATCTGCTGTAAATATTTCTACAACAAAATCAACTATAGATGCAGCCGTAACAGCTATTAACAATGTAGGTATAATTTTTACTGTCAAAGCTAATCCAAATGTAGCTAGCTTACCTGTTATTTTCTTTTTTACTTTATTCTTTACTTTATCTTTTGCTTTATTTTTTAACTTTTGTGTAAAACCTCCCATCTGCTCACCTCTTTTCTTTTTAGAACTTTATTTCAAATTTTTCTGTTTTACTTTCTTCTCCATCTTTATATTCTTCATAATTTGTTACAATATCTTCAAATACAATTTTCTTTATAACTATCCCTTCTTGATAAGCATCACTAAACTTTATATTTATTCTTTTAGTCTCATTAGGATTAATTATTAAATCTTCTTCTGCATTCTCATATAATAATGCACTATATCTAATTCCCCCTTTATCAACTAAATATACATTATCTGTATCCTTTCCTGAATCTAATTTTAAAGTTTTTTCTGATTTATTTTTTATATCAAATGTATAATTTTCATAATCCATAAATACATTCGACTTTATAACCTTTATACTCAAAAAATCATTATTATACTCTTGATTTATATTTTTTATTCCAATTAAACTATTTATATTTAACTTATATTCCCCTTCTTCTGGACAAATTGTTACAAAATCTTGATAATATGTGTCGTCACTCTTCCCTGTTGTTAGCATGTTGTCAAATATCTTAACTTGATATATATATAGTCTACCTCTAATTAACCAAGGATTAAAAGAAAATTGCTTATCTCCTTCAAATTTTTCTGAATAATATAAGTCTTCAAATAACTGTTCCGTAGGATACAAAACTTCTTTTGTTTCTTTTGAAAGTAAATTATATGCTAATTGAGGTTGATGCTCTATACAATAAGTAAAAAACTGATCTATTAACTCTCCAAAGTCTTTCCTATATTGACTTGGCACTTTATCTCCAGATATAATCGCTTCACTTTCCTTATCATAAGAAACAACATTTTTAGATGTTGTTTCTTGACTATATTCTTCATTTTGTTCTTCTAATTTTTTTGAAGCAAAATTATTCATAACTTGTATTATTGAAATTACAAATATAATTGCTAAAATTATTGCCCATACTTTTAATCTATTTTGATAATAAAATCTTATTAATTTATGCATTTTGCTTCCTCCATCATAAATTACTGATTTTCCCTATTTTGTTTATTAACATTTCTAGTTACTGGTGGTGTATGTATTCTAGTTTTTCCCTCTTTTAAGCGGTTTTCATATAAGTTCTTTTCTCCTAATAAATCCGACATTTTTGTCATAACTTCTTTTTGTACATATGGATCTTTAACATTTGCCTGAACTTTTTCTTCCATTTGCATCATACTTTTTTCGTCTCTAATATCTTTTGAAGTGTATCCTCCTTTATCTATATGTGCTGCCAAGCTTATATACTCTTGATGTCTTTGTCCAGATAATGGTTCACCTTCTTTATATGATGCCTTAATTGCATTATTTATTAATTTTTCATCTGTTATACCAGCAGCATAATAATCGGCTTTTGCTTTTAGTATATCTTTTTCATTTCCTTTAAATCCATGTAATTGTCCTGCTAAGTCTCTTGCCTTTTCTAACTCTTCTTTATTCTTATATAATTGATTCAAACTTCTATTATTCTGTATTATATTTCTTTTATCTCTTGCATATTCATATCCATATACATCTGTATTAAACTTATCTCTCATAGAATCCATAGAATTTCTAGCTTTATCTATTCCTTTCTTTGTACCAGAATACATTGCTCCTGGCATATCAGCTAGATTACTACCTATCATTCCTCCAGCTGCTGCACCTGTTGTAGCAAATGAAATTGCTTTTGACATATCTCCAGTTGTTAATCCTGCTGCTAAACCAAGAGTAGCTCCTCCTACTGCTCCAGTTGTTTTTGTTAGTGCTTTTCCTGTAAATTTTAAACCTTTCCAAGCTTTTGCCCCTGCAATTTTACCAACACTCAATCCTGCTCTTCCAACAGTTTTCAATTTAGCCCATTTATCTGAATTCTCTGGATTTTCTGGCATTTCTGGCATTTCTGGCTGTCCTAAACTTGTATCACTTATTGAATCTCCTTGTTTTATTCCTAAATCTTCATCTATCATTTCTAGCTGTTGTCTAGCTTCTTCTCTATCCAAATCTGAAGCATTTTCATCGTTTGCTATCCTTTCCCATTCGTCTCTAGTATCCTGTAAGCTACTTTGTTTTGCTGTTGCTTCTTGTTGATTACTTATTTCATTTTGTCCTCCCATATCTTGATGATTACTAGCAGTACTATCAGCTATTCTAGCATTTTCAGGATTGTTACTACTACTTCTTTGATTAAATGTATCTAGATTTGCAGCTGAAGAATTTGTTTTATTAAATCTAATCTTTCCGTTATCTTCTAAACTATCTTTTCCATTTCCTGATGAAGATTTCCCAGATTTTTTTCCTCCAAGATCAGCTAAAGTCTGTAAACCTTTCATTGCCATTGCTCCACCTGCAAAAGAAGCAAAACCTCCTGCACTTTCAGCTTTATCTAATCCGAACATTTTCTTTATAAATTTCTCTGCTGGTATTAAGAATGCTATTGCTACTAACGCATAAATAGGATTATTTACTGCTAAATCTGTTGCAGATTTAACAAATACTGTATATAAAATTAAGTGAACTGGTTGTATAATTGCATTCATTGTGTATTCTTTAAACCAAATATTAAATGCTTGTGCTTTTCCGTCTCCGGCTTTATCTATTGGATAGGTTAAAGCAACTAATGGTGCTATCATTGTAAAAAATGCCATATATAAAAATCTTTTAAAATATATAAATGTAAATATACATGTATATATTACTAAAGCCAAATAAATTATTGAATATGCTGTTGCATCTTGCCAAGCATCTGCTTGTGCTTTAAATCTTGCTAATCCTACTAAATTTGTTCTAAATCTAATTTTACCACTACCTGAATTAGGTGTTGACTCATCACTAGGAGTAGCTTCAACTAAAATCCCCTCATCTATTTCTTTAGAAAATAATGCATTAAAGTTTTCTGTAATCATTAATATTCCAGACATAATAAAGTGTATAACAAATACTAAACATAGTGCAACAAGCCAATTTTTTAAAGCTTCTTTATACTTAGCTTTATCTCCCGCTGTCGAACTAATTAATATTCTAATTCCCAAGTATACTAACATTGATAGCAAAGAAACAATTGCAATGTTTCTAAAAGATTTGTACCAATTTGCTATTTCTACTTGTAAAGTTCCTCCTGCTGCTGATTGAGACATATTTATTGCACTATCTAAACCATCAATTATTGGTGTATATGTATTAGGTTTTAAGAAGTTTATATCTAACATTGCTATATTATTTGCAAATATACTTTCTGGTGAATATAACATGTTAGGTATTTGATAATCAGAAGCATCTATAAGCCATGTCTTGTCATCCATATAGTCTTCATCTATTTCAACATCTGGATCTCCATCAATATTTTCTACTAACCATGATCCACTGCCTTGCTCTAAATTGACATCTCCTTGACTTAACATAGCTGAAAAAAATTCATCAGAACCCAGCATAAACTTATTTAAAGCCCCCATTATTACATCACCCAATGATGCAAATAATTGTACTATTTCCTTTAATAAAGAACCGTAAAATTCCATTATCAGCATCATCATCTTTTGCTAAAACAATTTGTGGTGATATAAAATTAAAAACTAAAACAATAAGCAGTAAAGCAAATATTATCTTTTGTAATATACTTTTCTTTGTATTATTTTTCATTTCATCCTCCTATAATACTTATCCTGACCTTTTTCTCATTTGTGCTAATTTGTTTAAGTTAGTTTCAACAAATTCAAACTCCTTTGCAGTAGGTGTAATTTGTATTATTGCTGTATCTCCCCCTACCTTTAAAAGGCCTTCTCCTTTTAAACAAGTTATTAAAAAGTTTGACTCTCCTTCACTTAATTTAAATACTTGCTTCAAATATTCTATTTCTGATTTATCTTGAGCCAAAAACAATTTTGTATCTGATGAAGTCAAAACTGCTTGTGCTTCTGGTTTTTCATAAAAGTCTTGGAATCTTTGTGAAATTATAGCTAAAGAAACATTTCTTTTTCTTGCACGTCTTGCCATTGTATTTAAGAAATCTACTGCTTCTGGATATGGTAATAACATCCATGCTTCATCCACTAGAACCCTTTTCTTTCTTGCCTTTGTTCTATCTTCACTATTTTTCTTAACATATTTTTCCCAAATCCAAGATAATAAAATTTGTTGTGCTAATGGTCTTGCAAATCTTTCTTCTAGTTGAGAAATATCCAAGTTAATAAATGGTGCTCCATCTAACAATTCAAATGTAGATTGTCCATCAAAATATGCCATTTGCCCATTATATTCTCTTATATATTGTTTCATAACTTTTAATAAATAACTATAATGATATTGATAGTCTGAGTTTTTATTTTGTCTTGCTTTTTCTTCTATTCTTTTATACCAACTTCCTATTGTTGGCATATCTTTTTTATCTCTATATAATCTATCTCCTTTTTGAAAAGTTTCACCTGATTTATATATACTTAAAGGATTATTTGTAATCCCTAAACTTGCATATTCTTCTGCTACAGATTCTGCAATTACTTGTTTAGTTAACTCATTTACCTCTTGGCTTCTTGTGCTTCCTCTTGCCATTGTTAATAGAGCTTGTGTAACGTCTTCTACTTTATTTTCAACATTTAAAACTGTTCTTTCCCTACCTGTTATCTCATCTTTTATATTTTCTGGTTCTATATCAAATAAATTTATAACTGTTTTTGAGTTTGGGCTTAAAACTACATTAATTCCACCTAAACTTTCAGCAACAATTTTATATTCACCTTCGGCATCAAGTGCTAAACTTTCTATACCCATCAATACTGATGATCTAGAAATTAAAGTTTTCATAGTTACAGATTTTCCTGCTCCAGATTTAGCAAATATAACCATATTATAGTTAGTTAATGATGGGTGGAAATTATCAAATAGTATAGGTGTTCCTGTTTGTTTATTAAAGCCTAGGGGTATACCTGTTGGATGCCCTACTTCTGATGTTGTAAAAGGAAAAACTGTTCCCATAGATCTACTATCAAAAGAGTGTATTTTTTTTATTTTATCACTCATTAATGGTAAATTTGACTTAAATGCATCTTCTTGAATTGCCCATGCACTTTTTATTCCTACTAAAGACTTTGACATTTCAGTTGCTAATAATTTTGTTAATCTATCTAAATCTTCCATATTATATGAAAACAATGTAGCAACAACTGAAGCATCATACATTTTATTAAACCCTGCTGATATTTCATCTCTTAATTGCTCTGCTTCAAGTCTTTTTTGAGTTAATGTACTTTCTCTATTTATATTTCCTCTATCTGCTGCAACAATTCTTTCTGTTTCCAACTCATTTATAACTTTATTTAATTCGTTTTGAGATCTAGATTCAGCTATAGGAGTAATATATATTGAAGTATTAACATCTCCAAAGAAGTATAAATCCCTAAATAATTCTGGAAATGTACACATACGAGGTAATGTTGAAACGAAAAAACTTCTGGCATATCTAGTAACATTAGAAACAATTTCCAAATGATCTATTTTTGATGCATCAATTCCTGATGGAGCAATCAGTTCTTTTATTGTTTTCTTTTTTAATATTCCTGGTTGCTCTTCTTCTTTAATTAACTGTCTTTTTCTTTCTTCCTCTTGTAGTTTTTTTCTTGATTTCTTCATTTGAATTTCCTCCTTCTTCATCACTATTTATTTCTTTTATTGCTTCTTCAGCAATATCTTCTCCAACATATCTTCTATTTTCTTCAATAACCATTGTTGCCATTTTTCTAATTAATTCTTCCAAATTATCTTCCCTATCTTGTGCTGCTTTTTGAGGTCTTGATTTGACTTTTTCTATTTTTTCATTTGCTAAGTCAATAGCTCTATTTCTTATTGTCTCATCTAATATTCTTATTTTCTTTTCATACACATCTGGAGCTGTAGAATATAATTCTTCATATCCTGCTCTTATAGCCTTATCTATACCAAATACTTCAGATTCATCTCTATTATATGCAACATATAATAAATCAACCAATTCTATTGATGTTAAAATTCTTCCATTTATTGAACATGATGATAATGTTCTTATTATAGATTGTGACTTTGTATATAACTCTGAAAAGGCCATACTTCTAATTTCTTCTTTATCATATTTTTCCCCATTATTTTCTTCTGCAAAATATGGAATAACTATATAATATTTTTTATTTAATATACTTTTATTTAAACTCATCTTTTCTGTATTTGAAACTATATCTCTTCCATATTCTAATAAATTTCTTTGTTTCGTTAATTCAAACCAATAAGATTCTAATTCTTGTTGATTATATACATCTGAATTTTTTAAGCTATTATATCTAAATAACATTTGATTATATTTATCTTCAACTTCTTTTACTTTTAATTTATATTTAGATATACTTTCATTTAAGTTAACAGTTCTTGTTTGTATATAAATTTGTATAGGATGTCTTAGTGTATTTAGAAATTGTTGAAATCCTTCTTCAACTCCTATTTTTTCCATTTTTGACATTAAATCATAGTTAACACCTTGACATTCAACCACCATCAAAAATCTCTTACCATTTTTTTGAATAATCATATTGTCTTCTATTTTATCAAATTCCATAAAATCATATATTGATTGTTTATTATATATTGGTGCATTTAATTTTTTTTCTACATTACTCTCATCAACTACTCGTTCTTTTTTCTTTTCTTTTTTATTATTCTTTTCTTTTAACTTTAAAGTAACAAATATTATTGACAATATTATTAAAAGAATTATTAAAGTTCCTAAAGCTATCATTAAAATCTGTGAAAGCATATTTTCATCCATATTATTCATCTTTTGTTTCCTCCTCTAAATCTTTCTTTATCTCTTGATATACATAGATCTTGTTTTTCTGTAACTTGAATTTTATAAATCTCAATATTACATCATCTATATTTTCTCCTCCTGTCTTTTTAGTAATTTCAAAAGCTGTAGAATCTGGCATTTTAAAAGTTCCGATCATAAAACCTAATAAACCTAAAAAACCAGCAATAACTAATCCAACTACCGATAAATCTATTAAACTAAATATCAAGTAAAATACTAAACCTATACATACACCTATAAATGTATAAATTAATGCTTTTGAAGAAAATATAAATAATATTCTTCCCTCTCCCTTTACATTTCTTGGTAAATTATATGTTCCCATATAGCTTCTCCTTTCAACATATCCACATTATTACTTATATTTAATTATAACAAAAAAACTCAAAATTTGTAATATTTTTGAGTAAAAAAGTATAAAATAACAGATTTTTAATAGTTCTGTAATATATATGTAACAATAAATATAGGTGTTTTTTTATAAATATCATTTCTTACATAAATTTTACAAATTTATTACAAAAAAAACTCTTTTTTGATAAATTAATTTTTATTTATCAAAAAAAAGTTTCACTTTTTCTTTTATTTTTAACATATACTATTAAATGCTACTAAAGAATTGGTAAACTATATTTGCGAATAAAGATGCTGTAAATATCAAAGCTGCACCTACTAAATAAGGTATCATTGATTTTTTGTAATCTGCTTTTTCTTCTGCACTTCCCATCATATATTTTATACCAATAACAAGTACTATTATAACAGATAATACTATACCTACTGTTTGAAATATTCCCACTAGTCCATTTCCTAATCTTGTTATTTCATTTACTCCTGCTATATTACTAGAAGCTGTTATATTGGTAGGATCTAATGCAAAACAACTAGTAGAAAACATAATAATTGATAATAATACGAAAATAGCTATTATAACTTTTGTTACAGTTTTATTCATGCTTGTCCCTCCTTTTTTATTATAAATCCCTGTATAAGAATTTTATACACGTATTTATTTTATTCTATCATTTTTATTCTTTTTTTGCAATATCTTATCAAATTAAGTTTAAAATTTTTTAAAATCTAAATTATTATTTACAAAATAACTAAATATGTAAAACATAAAACAATTTTACTTCTAATTTTCAATATTACATATTTTTTGTAAATTGATATATTATATTCGGTAAAGTTGTTCCTGTAAATAAGATGAAAGCTCCTATTAAATATGGTACTAAAGTAGATTTATATTCAGCCTTTTCTTCAACACTACCTAACATATATTTTATTCCTATTGCCATAATCATTACTACAGATAGTACTATTCCTACAACTTGTATTAGCCCTAAAAGATTATTTGCTTTACCAACTAATGTTGGAGAGTCAGCATTACTGCCTTTGTAACTATCTAAATCTCCTAATCCCAAATCTCCACTAGATGTTCCTGAAGTCCCACTTGAACTCCCTCCTGATTCCTCTGGAGAAGCACTACGTGGCGTCGAAACAGCAAATACTGTAGAAGCTGCCATAATAAATATTAAAGTTATAATTATAGAAAATATTACTTTATTCTTCATTTTCCCCCCTCCTAAATACTTTGTAAAATTGTTACTACTAATTTCCATATAGCAAATCCACCAAATACCATCACACAGCCTACTACATATGGTACTAAAAGTTTTTTTGCCTCTGCTTTTTCTTCTATAGATGATGTCATAAGTTTTAGTCCTATTATAGCTCCAATTATTACTGCTACTACTACACCTACTGCTAATAAAATATTATACATTGTCTTTGAAAAGTTACTTAGTGTTCCTTGGTCTATATTCACTGCACCTTTATTTATAAAATCATTTGCATCACTCATCATATCTTCTAAACTTTGTTCTGAATTACTTACTGTTGTATTTGCTTTTGATGGATATTTATATATAGGACTTATCGTTGGATCTAACTTTTGATTAGTTTCTGATAATGAATTTCCTTCTAATAATGAACGATAATATTCCCTATACTCTTCAGATTTCTCTGTATCATTATCTATTGTCTCTCTCCATTTATTTTTTACATCTTCTGATAAACTTGAAGGATCATTATCAGCTAACCATTTTGCAATTTCTTCAATATTATATTTCTTTAATTTCTTGTCTCTCTCCTTTTTTTCTTCTTCAGTCATATTTTTATTATCTTCTACTTGGTCTTTAGAATTTTCTTTTCTTTCTACATCTTTAATTGCTGTTAATATCTTTTGGGCAGTATCTGCTTCTTTCTGATACATCTTTTGAGTTGAGAACATAGTTTCTCCTGCTTTCTGCATATACATTTCATATGCAGCATTTGCTTCTTTTTTCCATTCTTTCAGTTCTTCTTTTGACAAAGTATTTACAATATTTTTATCTGCTAAAAAAGCATCTTTCATATCTTTATACACCCATTTTTTGGCAAAAGAATATGTATTTGTAAAAAGTATCATCACTGCTATTAAAATAACTACATTAGTTAATTTAACAATTTTTTTCATAAAATCGCCTTCTTTCTTTGAAATTACTCTATTAATATAATTATACTATATATATATTTTTTTTTCAACAATTAACTCTTATTTACGATTGAGTAACCACTTCTATTATATCAAAAAAGGTAATTTTTCTAATCATAGCTAAAAACTTTTAGAATCCCGTGTATAATAACAGTGACTTTAATAAAAATTATATCTCTATTTAGTATTTTACTATAGTTTTATGTTTATTAATCTTTTTATTATTAAAATATATTTAATTCTTCTTATACAGGCCCAGTACATGATTACAATATTGTTACAGCTATTTTCCATATAGCAAATCCATCAAATATAACTGCACATCCTACTACATATGGTACTAAAAGTTTCTTCTCTTTCGCTTTTTCTTTTTATGAGGTGATGTCGTAAGTTTTGGTCCTATTAT
The DNA here is from genome assembly GCA_900553985.1 of uncultured Clostridium sp. Lineage (GTDB taxonomy): Bacteria > Bacillota > Clostridia > TANB77 > CAG-508 > CAG-269. The sequence continues at coordinate 12,298 of USFW01000017.1, read as the reverse complement.
AGTTCCAATTATTAGTGTTACTACTCCTAGTAGCACTAATAAATATTGTATATTATCTTTGAAAAATTACTTATTGTCTGCCCACTTATTTATAAAATTATTTATGCCACTACTTTGTTCTGAATTACTTACTATTGTATTTGCTTTTAATGGAGATTTATATTGTATCATTGTACTATTAGTCAAAACATAATACACTCAATTATTAAACCCATTTTCATCTTTTAGATAACCTACCTTCTTTAGAGTTACATACTATCTCCTTAACATTCATCTATTACTACAATTGTTCCCTGTGAAGTCACTTCAGTAATTTTATATAAACTGTTTGCATAATCTATATTTTTTCTTTTCTTCTTCCTTGTCTTGTTCATGTTACATCTGTTGCTCCACATAAAATAATGGTAAATCTGTTTTACCTCTATTTTATTCTATATTTGAATATGATTCCAAAGTTTCCAATTTCTTAACTATTTAATTTTCTCCATATACAATACCTAAAACTCACTAACATTATCTTATTTTTTCATACTAATCCAACTTTATTTTTCTATATATTATAAATCATTCATTATAAGAATTTAAATATAACAAATATATTTTTATTTAGCTTTGAATCTTTTCCTGCTATTTTCATTAGTCATTTTTTATCAGTTAATTTTCTAATAACTCTTATATAAAATAAATACATATTTTGTGGGAGGATAGATTTTATAATGCAATTAAATGTAATTAATATTTTAAAAGAACAAAATAAGTCAAAATACTGGCTTTTTAATGAGTTAAACAATATAAAACCAATTTCGTATGCAAATTTCAATGCACTTGTTTGCAATAAAACTAAATCTATAAAATATCAAACTCTTGAAAACTTATGTAATATACTAAATTGTACACCTAATGATTTATTACAATAGTAAAAAGTATTCATAAAATTTATTTCTTAACTACTATATTAAAAAATAATAAATTATTACTTCTTAACTTTATTATATTAAAAAAATAGCTTAAAGGATTTACTTTAAGCTATTTTTGGGCGAAGATAAGATGATTCGACTCCAATGTCATCAGGTCAAGGAAAATCTAAAATACCAATATTAGATTAATCGATTTTTACCTAATATTGATTTTTTAGGCATAACAAATAAACCTATTGATATGTTTTCATTAATTTCCTATCTTTATTTCTCCCATTCATATTTAACTATATTTGCAAATTTTGTATATTCTCCTAGTCATAATATTCTTTCTGTTTCAAGCTCTCCGGTTATAAATTTTGCAATATTAATTTCTGCTATTCTTTTATTTATACCTTTGTTTTATTTTTCTTCTAATTTATTAACTAACTCCACTAATAAATCTTTTAGTTTACTTAATTCTTTAATATTCTTTTTTTGTGTAATATCAAATATATTTTTTCTGACAATTCTATTAATTCCTCTGTATCAACAATTACAAGTTTACTAATTTCATTTGACATATTTATTAATAAAGCTACATTTACTTTATATTATTTTATAAAATATTTTATTTAAATTAATTATTTTCTAATATATTTTGAACTTCTTTTTGAAATTCAATAAAAAATTTCTTTATCTCTCCCCAATTATAATCAACAAAAGTATTAGGTAATATTTCATCTTCTGCATCTTCAAAATAACTTAATCCCATAATTATATTTACATAGTTTATATTTTCCCCACATTTTTGTTTTAATCCTTCTACTAATTCATATGTATTAATATTGCATTTTTTTATTATATTAAACAAATCAAAGAAATCTTTTTTTGCGCCTCTTCCTCCTATCGCGACTACTTTCATTGTTGCAATATCTAAAATACTTGCAAAGTTTAAATTTGGCATTTCTTCTACTTTTATAAAATCTTTTAATACTTTATTAGGATAGTAGAAAAAGCTTACTTGAATACCGTTTAAAAGCACATCACAAGTTCCTTTTTGATTTTGTATAACTTCTATATTTCCTATTTTTTTCAGTTCTTCTAATAGCAATTCATTGTTAAATTCTCCTTTTACACAAAAATCAAAATCATAAGACTCTCTTAATCCTAATTGTAATGATAATGCTGTTCCTCCTATCATATAATAATCATTTATACTAACTTCTTCAGATAATTTTTTTAATAAATCATATCTATTTCTATCAAATATATTCCAATACATTAATTATTCACTCTCCAATATTCATAATTCATACCTTGTATTGCTCTATAATATGCCATTTCTTCTTTTTTTAGATTAAATTGTTGTCTTAAATAGTTTGCGACCAATGGTTTTAAATCTCTACTTTTTATTGCTATTTCTTTTATATCTTCTTTACTATATATGTTTTTTAACCATTTTATTGCTTTTAAATCTCCATAACAATATAATCTTGATATTATATATCTTTTGTTTTTTCTTATATCTAATTCTTCAAATTTCGTATCCCAAAAATACTTTTTTAATTCTTCTGGCATTTATTTACTCCTCTTATTACTTTTTATACATATATTATCTCATTTTTAACTATTTCTATTATAACAAATTAGAAATCTTTTTACAATAAATATCGTAATTTTCAAAATTACGATATTTTCACGATATATTTTTTATCTTAATTCATCTTATTTTACTTTGGTTCATATCCTATAATTTTATATAAAATCAAAAAAATAGCCTAAAATCTTTATTTTAAGCTATTTTGGCGGAGATGAGAGGGTTCGAACCTCCGCGCCCCTTTCGGGACCTAACTGTTTAGCAAACAGTCCCCTTCACCACTTGGGTACATCTCCATTTATAAACTAAAAGTTAGATATAATAATGATATCTAACTCTCAGATACTTGGCGGAGAGGGTGGGATTCGAACCCACGGTACGCTACAAACGCACGCCAATTTTCAAGACTGGTGCCATAAACCAACTCGACCACCTCTCCATATTTTATGCCAATGTCTTACGACAGTATTTATATTAGCATTTTTATAACCATTTGTCAATAGTCTTTTAAAATTTTTTTGACTTTTGAAAAAATGGCAAATTAATGATAAAAAATATTTTTTATATTTTTTTAAATATTTCATATTATTAAAAAGTGAGAAATCAAAAATTGATTTCTCACTTTAGTTTCTCATCCCATACATAATAATAAAACTATGAGACCACCAAAGATAGTTCCTATCCCCTTCAAAATTTCTTCAAAGCTTTTTAAGTTACATAAAACGTTTAATGCTCCTCCAATTAATAAAAAAAATCCGAATACTGTTGCTATAAATGTCAGCATATCTTTTTCTCCTTTTCTAAAAAACTATTTAGTTGCTATAATTTATTTTATCACATTTAGCTCATTTTTTCAAGTTTTATGTAACCTCTGTCTTTTTATGCTAATTTATTCATTTTCGTAGTAATTAATTTAACATTATATAAACATCAAATTCATTAACACTATCAATTTTTATCCAATTGTTTCTAACATATTCTATCGCCTTTTCTGGTTCTTGATTTGATTCATTTCCTTTTCCTCTATATAACAGAATTTGCATATTTTTTAAATTCTTAATTTCTTCTATTAATCCATCTTCTCCTTTTTTACCTAAGTTTCCTAATAATGGTAAATCAAATTTTCCATTACTTCTATTTAGAGGTATCATATATAATCCAGCCTTTTCAGATAGTATAATTGTGTTTTTTTCACTATTTTTTATATATGATGTTACTTCTTCTATATCTTTATATTTTTCATTACTTATTATTGCTCCAAAATATGGTTCAGTATATTCAATTTGATATATTTCACTTGTTATAATATTATACCAGTTTAAAAAATTACTAGTAGAAAATATTAATAAATATATTATCAATCCATAATATACAATTTTTACTATCCTGTTTTCTTTTATAATATCTTTAAACATTATATACACACAATATAGTAAGTTAATAACTGATATTATTATTCCAAACAATATATGTCCTTTATTAAATATAGGAAAAGCCCATAATGTCAATATTATAGAAAAAGGCAATAATATTTTTAGATTTCTAACTTCAATTTCATTTAAACTTCCTTTTTTTAGCAAAAACTTTGTAACTATAATATTTAATATAAATATACTTATAAAGAAAATAAAACTATTCCATTCTATTCCTATATTTTTAATAGAAAATTCACTCATTCCTAAAATTGTATAGTCAATAAAGCCATAAATTTTATTATTTAATATTAATTCAATTAAAAATATGCTTCCTATTAATAATATTCCTAAAAAATATTTAAATATATTTTTGCATATATCATTTATTTTTTCATTTTTCTTATCAAAAGTAGAAATTAGATATATAAAATATGCTAAACCATAATATACACCTATATTTTGCTTAGTAAAAAATATCAATCCTGTTATAATTCCTTGCACTAATTGCATGTTTTTTATTTGCTTCGTTATTAATATGTATATTCCTATTAAAACTATAATTAATGCCATTGTATTATAATTTGCTCCTAAAGATATTATGAAAAATTCACCATATAATATGACTAACATCGTTATTATAAATGAAATCTTTCTATTTTTTATTAGTTCCTTTAAAATTTTATATATTATAAAAAATAATACAGTTACTAAAATACAATTATATAATCTAAAAACCAAAAAATTGGCACCAAATATTTTAAAAATAAAATTTCCTATATAAAAAAATAGAGGAGTAATAATAATATTTGCTCCTTCATATATCCCATATCGATTATATATTTTATAGATATTTTGAAAATTCCATAATTCATCTGATACAGCTATATTAATATTTTCCACTATTCCTATTGCAATCAAAAATAATATTCCAAATAAGATATAATCTTTACCTAATATTTTTTTCATCTTACTTCACCCTAATAGTTCCATCTCCATTTATTGCTTTCTCAATTGCCAAATTTTCTTCTTCAGAAATAGTATATTTAGATTTCCCATTTTCAACTGGCTTTGCATAAATATTTGACATTTCTCTCGAATAAATTCCATTTAAAACAACTCCATTATTTTTCTCATCTAGCAATGCCAAAGCAAAACTCAAATCACTTCCTGTATCTTGAAATGCATTATATCTAACAATTCCTATTTTCTGAATACATTTATTTAAGTCATTATCTACATTTTTTATATAATTTAATATTTCTGCATTTTGCTTCTCGACTCTTTCTACTCTATACATATAATTTTCCAAATCTTCTTCTATGTTTTTACCATTTCCTAATTTTTTCATAAATTCTGTATATTTTTTACTTATTTTATTAAATTTAATTATTACTATTACTAATCCTATTACTAATAAAATTACTATTACTGATAATGCTATTAAGAAATTATCTGTTTTTAATAATTCTAATATATTTTCCATCACACCATCTCTTTCTTTAATAAAATGATTATATTTATTTTATTAATCCTAATATTCTTTCTAAATCATCATTTGAAGTATATTCTATGATGATTTTTCCCCTTCTCTTTCCTGCATCAAGTCTTACTTTAGACCCAAAAAAGCTTTGAAAATTATCTTCTATACTTTTATATAGTATATGATTTCTGTCTAATTCTTCTTTTGTTTCTTTGATTCTTGCTTTTTTCTCTACTTGCCTTACTGTTGCTCCTCTTTCTAACATTTGTATCGCTGTTTTATATTGTTTTTCTGGATCTGTTATTGCAAGCAAAGCTTTACAATGCCCTTCTGTCAATTTTCCTTCTTTTGCCATTTCTAAAACACGTGACTCTAAGTTTAATACTCTAACAATATTTGCTATTGTACTTCTTCCTTTTCCTAATTTTTTTGCAACTTCTTCTTGTGTTAGTCCATAATTATCTATTAAAGTTCTTACTCCTAATGCTTTTTCATATGGATTTAAGTCTTCTCTTTGCATATTTTCTATTAACGATATTTCTGAATTTATTTTCTCATTGTCTTCTCTTATTATCGCTGGTATTTCTTGCAATCCTGCTATTTTTGATGCTCTCCATCTTCTTTCCCCAGCTATAATACTATAATATCCTTCTTTTTTTGTTACTACTATTGGTTGTATTAACCCATATTCTTTTATAGATTCTGCTAATTCTTCTAAGGCTTCTTGGTCAAAATTCTTTCTTGGTTGATCCCTATTTGGCTCTACTTCTGTTATTTTTAAATTTTTTAAAACATCATCATCTTTTGCTTGTTCTTCTTCTGGTGCTGGTCCAAATAAAGCATCTAATCCTTTTCCTAATCCTGTCATTTTAGCCATTTTCATCCATCCTTTCTATTCCTTTGTTTCTTTATTACATATGTTTTGCTTTTTGTTCCTCATCATTTATTTTTAGAAATTCTCTTGTAAACTTCTCATAGCTTTTTGCTCCCTTTGATTTTGGGTCATATTCTGTTATTGGCATTCCATAACTAGGAGCTTCACTTAATCTTACATTTCTTGGTATTACTGTTTTATATACTTTATCATTGAAATATTTTTTTACTTCTTTTACTACTTGATTTGATAAGTTTGTTCTTATATCATACATTGTAAGTAGTGCTCCTTCAATTTCAATATTTTTATTTAAATGTCTTTTTACTAAATTTACTGTATTTATTAGTTGTCCTAATCCTTCTAATGCAAAATACTCACATTGTACAGGAATCAATACACTATCTGATGCTGTAAATGCATTTAGTGTTATTAATCCTAATGATGGTGGACAGTCTATTAATATATAATCAAATATATCTTTTACAGGTTCTAATTTCTCTTTTAATCTTTGTTCTCTTGACATCATAGAGACTAATTCTACTTCTGCTCCTGCTAAACTCATATTTGATGGGCATACATATAAATTTTTTATTATTGTTGTTTGTACCGCTTCACTCATTTCTGTTTCATTTACTAAAATGTCATATGTAGAACTTTCAACTTCTTTTTCAACTCCTAATCCACTAGAAGCATTTCCTTGTGGGTCTGCATCAATTAATAAGACTTTTTTTCCTTTTTTTGCTAAAATTGTTCCTAAATTGACTGTTGTTGTTGTTTTTCCTACTCCACCTTTTTGATTTGCTACTGATATAACTTTTCCCAATTATTCCGCCTCCATTTAAGTTAACATTTACTTATATGTTTTATCTATTTCCTATTATTATCATATATAAATATAACAAAAAAGTCAACAAATTTAAGATATTTTTTTAACTTTTTATTACAGAAAAATATCTTTTATTATAGAGAAGCTGAAAATAGTTGATAATTATGATTTTTTTACATTTTGGCGTTCGCCTGAAATGAAGATTAAAATTGGTTAGGCTTTCGAATGAGGAATGCTCACGGTACTTGAAGCATGAAAGGGTCTGAGTGAGAGAGACTCATGAGGAAGCCTTACCAATTCTTTCTGAATGAAATAAGTAGCCAAAATATAAAAAAATCATAATTATCAACTATTTTCAGCGGTTAATTTTTAAAAAAAATATATATTAACAACTTTTTCAAAATAAAAAAACTGTACTAAAATATATCTCTAGTACAGTTCTCATGTTTTACAAGAAACTTTCCATATTAATTTATTGGTTCTTTAGATGGTGTTCCTGGTTTTCTTGGGTATTTGTTTGGAGTATTTTTTACTTTTTTAATAATTACTATATTTCTCATCATATCTGATTTAGGTAATTGAAAGTTATCTATATTTTCTATCTCTCCACCTAAAATTGATATTGCTTTTTTACTATTTTGAAGTTCTTCACTCACTTCAGAACCCTTCATACAAATACTTTTTCCACCAACTTTTACTAACGGTAACATATATTCTGATAAAGTTGCTAAGTTTGCAACTGCTCTAGCAGTAGCTATATCAAATCTTTCCCTGTATTTTTTATTTTTTCCAGCGTCTTCTACTCTAGAATGTATTGTCTCAATATTTTTTAAATCTAATTGATTTATTACTTCATTTAAAAAATTTATTCTCTTATTTAAAGAGTCTAATAAAGTAATCTTTATTTCTTCATCCATTATTTTTAAAGGTATTCCTGGAAATCCAGCTCCTGTTCCAACATCAACAAGTGTGTTTTTTCCTTTTATATCCTTTAATACAGTTAAAGAATCAATAAAATGTTTTATTATTATTTCCTTTGGCTCTGTAATAGCTGTTAAATTTATTTTTTCATTCCACTCTATCAATAAATTCATATATTTATAAAACTTTTCAATTTGAATATTTGAAAATTCTATTGAAATTTCTTTTCCATATGAACTAATTAACTTAGAAAACTCTTCTATTTCCATTTTTACTATTATTTCCTCCTTAAGCACAATTCTAGTTGGAAAAGAATTAAATTCTTCAACCTTCTTTTCCTTTATTTGTTTTCCTTAAATTACTATAACTTTTAAATAACTTTATATTATTCTCATACTTTATTTACTTTCAATATATTTTTTATTTTTTATTTCCTATCTGTTGCAAATATACTAAAAGCACTGATACATCTGCTGGTGAAACCCCTGATATTCTAGAGGCTTGGCCTATTGAGCGAGGTTTAAATTTATTTAGCTTTTGTCTTCCTTCTAAGCTTATTCCATTAATTGTTTCATAATCTATATTTTCTGGTAAAATCTTTTCCTCTAATTTTTTAAATTTTTCTACTTGTTCTTCTTGCAACTTAATATATCCTTCATATTTTATTTGAATTTCAACTTCTTCTTTCTCTTGATATGAAAGCTCTGGCCTATTTTCGTCTATATCTTTTAATATTTCATAAGAAACTTCTGGTCTTTTTATTAATTCAGCCATTTTACTTCCATTATTTAATTCTGATGTACCACATTTTTTAAGTATTTTATTTACTTTTTCTGTTGGCTTTACTACTGTCTTCTTTAATCTTTCCACTTCTTTTTCTATATTCTCTTTTTTAGTTAAAAATCTTTTATATCTTTCATCAGATATTAAACCTATTTCATGTCCTATCTCAGTTAATCTTAAATCTGCATTATCTTGCCTTAATAAAAGTCTATATTCAGCTCTAGAAGTCATCATTCTGTAAGGTTCATTAGTCCCCTTTGTTACTATATCATCTATTAAAACTCCTATATATCCTTGTGTTCTATCTAATATTAATGGCTCTTTTCCTTTTATTTTTTGTGTTGCATTTATTCCTGCAAGTAATCCTTGACATGCTGCTTCTTCATATCCAGAAGTACCATTTATTTGACCTGCCATAAATAATCCTTCTATTCCTTTATACTCTAAAGAAAGCTTTAAGTTTGATGGATCTATACAGTCATACTCTATTGCATAAGCTGGTCTAGTAAATTCTGCATTTTCTAAACCTGGTAATGTTCTATAAAAAGCAATTTGGACATCTTCTGGTAATGATGAGCTCATTCCTTGAATATACATTTCTTCTGTATCTAGTCCTACTGGCTCAACAAAGACTTGATGTCTTGGCTTGTCACTAAATCTTACTACTTTATCTTCTATTGAAGGACAATATCTTGGTCCTGTTCCTTCTATCATCCCTGAATATAAAGGTGACCTATGTAAATTTTCTTTTATTATTTTATGTGTTTCATCATTTGTGTATGTTAAATAACAATCTACTTGTTCAAAGTTTTTTGGCTCATTTTCAAGTGAAAATGCTTCTATATTGTTATCACCTTTTTGTACCTCCATCTTAGAAAAATCAATACTTCTTCTATTTATTCTAGCTGGTGTACCTGTTTTAAATCTTACTAAATTAATTCCTAATTTCTTTAATACATCAGATAATTCGTTAGCAGCTGCAACACCATCCGGTCCACTTTCTTTTGAATAATCTCCTATAAAAATTTTACCTTTCAAGTATGTTCCTGTTGCAAGTATAACAGCTTTTACCTTATATATTGCTCCTACATCAGTTTTAATTGCCGTTATCCTTCCGTTTTCCACAGAGATATCCACAATTTCTCCCTGTTTTACTTCAAGATTTTCTTGTTTTTCTAAAGTATGCTTCATTTCTGCTTGATATTTTTTTCTATCAGCTTGTGCTCTCAATGAATATACTGCTGGTCCTTTAGAAGTGTTTAACATTTTTACTTGTATCATTGTTTTATCTATATTTTTCCCCATCTCTCCACCAAGGGCATCAATTTCTCTTACTAAATGTCCCTTTGAGCTTCCCCCTATATGTGGATTACATGGCATATTAGCTATCGCTTCCAAACTAATTGAAAAAATTAATGTTTTCATTCCTAATCTTGCTGCTGCTAATGCTGCTTCACATCCAGCATGACCTGCTCCTACAACTGCCACATCATATTCTCCTGCAAAATATTCCATTTTTTGTTCCTCTCTCCTTTTTATTTCTACTTCCGTGTGAAACAGAAAGTTATGTTTTATTAATGTTCATTTGAAAATTTTACTAATCGGTAAATTAATTTTGTTAATACATTGTATTACATTGGGTTCTATGACTTTCAAAAGTAGAATTCGACATTTTTCTACATTTACATAATGTTGTTTTTTTATGTTTTTACTCTTCTGAAACCGTTGTGTTTGTAGTGTTTCACTACTTATGTGTTCGTCATTTACTTTTTAGTAAACATTTTTTAACTCTTTTTTCCTTTATTTTTTTGTTAATTTTTAAAGCATCTTTAATTCTTTTCAAATTCAATTTTAATCGTTTTTTATTTTTATTCTACAAGTTATATTGTTTCATGTTTTATTTGTCTTATTTTTGATTTTAAAGTGCTTATTTTACAATTTATTTTCCTAAACAAAATTTAGCAAAAATTTCATTTATTATATCTTCTGTTACAACTTCTCCTGTTATATTTCCTAAATTTTCCAAAATTTCTTTTATATAAATTGCAACTATATCTAATGGCATTTTATCTTCAATAGTTTTTAAAGTTTTATTTACACTTTTGACTGACTTTTCTATTAAATTTTTATGCCTAATATTTGTAATAACAATTTCATTATCTAAATTTATTTCATTTAAATTAAATAAATTTGTTATTTCTTCATAAATTTCCTCTATTCCTATATTATTTAATGCTGAAATTTTTATAATTTTACTTTTTATATCTGAAAAATGCTCATCATTTTCATCTATAACTGGCTCTAAATCTATTTTGTTAAGTACAATTATTGCATTTTTATTTTTTATTAATTCAATTATTTCTATATCTTCTTTTGTTAAATATTTTGTACTATCAAAAATAGCAATTACCAACTCTGCTTCTTTAGCTATTTCTTTAGCTTTAGCTATTCCTATTTTCTCTACCTCATCTTTAGCATTTCTTATTCCTGCTGTATCGATTAATTTTAATGGTATTCCATTTATATTTACAAATTCCTCAATAGTATCTCTTGTTGTTCCCTCATATTCAGTTACAATAGCTCTTTCTTCTTTTAAAATTTTGTTTAATAATGAAGATTTACCTGCATTTGGCTTACCTATTATTGCTGTTTTTATTCCATCTTTTATAATTTTTCCATTATCAAAACTCTTTTCTAGTTTAGATAACTTAGCTTTTACACTATTTAGCATATCTATTATTTGCTTATTTGTAACATCCTCAACATCATATTCAGGGTAATCAATAGCAACTTCGATATTTACCATTACATCTAATATTTCTTGCTTTATTTTGGCAATTTCGTTTGAAAGAGACCCCTCTAATTGTTTTATGCCAGTCTTAGCTTCCCTCTCTGACTTTGCATTTATTATATCTATAACAGATTCTGCTTGTAACAAATCAATTCTTCCATTTAAAAATGCTCTTTTTGTAAATTCACCAGGTTCAGCTAATTCTGCACCATTTTTTAAACATAATTCCAATATTTTTTTTACTACGATATTTCCTCCATGAGAGTTTATTTCGCACATATTCTCTGCTGTATAACTTCTTGGTGCTTTGAAATATGAAACTAATACTTCATCAACTATTTCTCCATCAGCTACTATATTTCCATATTTCATTCTATATCCTTTTATATCTTCTATTTCTTCTTTCTTCTTTGGCTCAAATATTTTTTCTAAAACTTTAAAACAATTTTCACCACTCATTCTTATAATACCTATCCCACCTATTCCGTGGAGCCGTAGATATTGATGCTATTGTACTCATAAAAACCTCCTTTTTCTTTATACAAAAACTTTTAATATTATATCATATTATGTCAATTTTTTTAAGTCTTTTCTTAAATTTATGTAAATTTATTTACTGTAGAGTAGCTGGAAATAGTTGATAATTATAATTTTTTGGATTTTGACTACTTATTTCATTCAGAAAGAATTGGTAAGGCTTCCTAATGAGCCT
>USFW01000016.1 GCA_900553985.1 uncultured Clostridium sp. | reverse complement strand
TTGAAGCAACAGGAGCATATAGTAATGGAGATGCAAGTAAAGTAAGTGTAAAACCTGGAGTACAAAGCTTAAGAAGTATGACAGTAAATGATCAATACAAAGCAGGAATGAAAGCAACATATGGAGAAAGTGTAAACTTAAATAGTCATATGGCAAAAAATAGTGAATGGGGAGCAACAGTGTATTTAGCACATAGCAAATACGGAGCAAATAAGAAAAAAGTAGAACAAAATAAAAACTCATCATATTATACAGGAGGAACAAATACAGTAGAAGAAATATATACAAAGAATAAAGCCCAATCAACAACTCATAATGCAACAGGAGTATATGATTTAAATGGAGGAGCATGGGAAAGAACAGCAGCATATGTAAACAATGGAAATAAAAACTTAGGAACATATGGAGGAAAAACAGCAGGAGATATATATGGAGCAACAGAGAAAGAACAATCAACAAGTACAAGGTATAAAACAGTATATAGCTCAGAGAATAATCAATTAAAAGATTATCAAACAGCAGGAAAGAAAAACAAAGGGGATGTAGTATATGAGACATCAGTATCACACTCTAACGGAACTGGTTCATGGTTCGATGCGTACGCCAACTTCCCTGGCGGAGCTAGTCCGGTCTTCAATCGTGGGGGCCATTACAGTGATGCATCAGCAGGTAGCTTCTGTTTCACCTACAACTTTGGCGATGCTCTTGGCAACTATTCGTTTCGCACGATGTTGGCTCCTTAGCATTTTAATAATTCCCTTTATAGCTTTTTTCTGTACAACAAAAATATAGTGCATAAATTATTTTTTGATGTTAAATAATTTACACACTATATAATACACCATAAAGAATATACTATTTCTATATTTTTAAAATTATTGAAAAAATAAGTAAATTACTATATAATAGTTTACAACAAAATAAAGTATATTCATAATTATATGATTAATACAAAGAGAAGGGAAAAGATAAAATGCAAGATATATATCAAGAAACAAAATATATAATGAATAAATATAAGATAAAAGCAAATAAATCATTAGGACAAAACTTTTTAGTAAGTCAGCAAGTTGTAGATAATATAGTAGGAAGTAGTGAAATAACGAAAGAAGATTTAGTAATAGAAATAGGCCCAGGGCTAGGAACATTAACAAAAGAGTTACTAGAAAGAGCTGGAAAAGTAATTTGCATAGAGTTAGACAAAAATATGATAAAAATTCTAGAAGATAGATTTTCTTTATATAATAACCTTGAAATAATATTTAATGATGTATTAAAAGTAGATTTAAATGCAATAATAAAAAAAGAAAAAGAACGAAATAATTTAAAGAAAGCTAAAATAGTAGCTAACTTACCATACTATATAACAACACCAATAATAATGAAATTATTAGAGGAAAAATTAGATTTAGAAAGTATAACAGTAATGATACAAAAAGAAGTTGCAGATAGACTTATAGCAATACCAGGAGAAAAAAATACAGGAGCAATCACATATGCAGTATATTATTATTCTATAGCAGAGAAGATTTTAGAAGTACCAAAAGAATCATTTATACCAGAACCAGAAGTTACATCAGAAGTCATAAAACTGAATATCAGAAGAGAAGAAAGTGTTAATATTAAAAATAAAGATTTAATGTTTAAAGTTATTAAGAATGCTTTTATGCAAAGAAGAAAAACTTTATTAAATGCACTAACTAATGCAAAAATGTTTAAGTCAAAAGAAGAGGGAAAAGAGATTTTAGAAAAATTAGGATTAGAAGAAAATATTAGAGCGGAGAAACTTTCTCTAGAAAAATTTGCAGAATTGGTTAATTTAATTAAAGAAAAATAGTTGGAATTTAATTATAAAAGTAATAAGCTTAAAATATTTATAAAGTTGGCAAATAGAAAAAGTTAAATTAATAAGAAATAAAGAATTTGGTATATATGATGATGTTAAATACAGAGTAAATTTATAAAAAATATAAAAATAAATAAAATGAAATTTATAAATTCTAAAAAAGAATACTTGCAAAGTATTCTTTTTTGGTATAGAATAAAAATGCCTAATAATGGTAAAATAAAAGTAGAAAGCTTTTAAATATAAAGGAGGAATTTTTATGTCAGTAAAATTAGGAATTAACGGATTTGGAAGAATAGGAAATCTTTCATTCCAAGCAGCATTAGCTAAGGAAGGAGTAGAAGTAGTAGCAATAAACGACCCATTCATCACAGCAGATTATATGGCATATATGACTAAATACGACACTGTTCATGGAAGATTTAATGGAACAGTAGAAGAAAAAGATGGAAACCTTATAGTAAATGGAAAAGAAATAAAAGTATATAACGAAATGGATCCACACAATATTCCTTGGGGAGAAATTGGTGTTGAATATGTATTAGAATGTTCAGGAGTATTTACAACAATGGAAAAAGCACAAGCTCATATCGATGCAGGTGCAAAACAAGTTATAATTAGTGCACCATCAAAAGATGCTCCAATGTTTGTTATGGGAGTTAATAATAAAGAATACAAACCAGAAATGAACATAGTATCAAATGCATCTTGTACAACAAACTGTCTAGCACCATTAGCAAAAGTTATAAATGATAAATTTGGAATAAAAGAAGGATTAATGACAACAGTTCATGCAACAACAGCAACACAAAAAACAGTTGATGGAGCTTCTAAAAAAGATTGGAGAGGTGGAAGAGCAGCAGCAGCTAATATAATTCCATCATCAACAGGAGCTGCAAAAGCAGTTGGAAAAGTTATACCAGAATTAAATGGAAAATTAACAGGTATGTCTTTCAGAGTACCAACAGTTGATGTTTCAGTTGTTGATTTAACTTGTAACTTAGCAAAACCAACAACATATGAAGAAATATGCAAAGCTATGAAAGAAGCATCAGAAAACGAAATGAAAGGAATTATTGAGTATACAGATGAACCAGTAGTTTCTTCAGATTTTGTTTCTGACCCACATACATCAATATTTGATGCAACAGCAGGAATTATGCTAACAGATACATTTGTAAAATTGGTATCTTGGTATGACAATGAATGGGGATATTCAAACAAATTAGTTGACCTAGCTTGTTATATAGCAAGTGTAAAATAATGATGATTTTGGGTGATTTTGGGGACGGAGACAAAAATCATCAAATAGTCTAGTTTTATTTTAAACCAAAATCAAAAATATCTAATAATATGTTAATTAATAAAAAGAACACAAATCTCTTGAAATGTGTTCTTTTTTATTATAAAATAGCAGAAGAATAATAAAAAGGCAAAAAATGTATAAAATAAGATTGAATTAAAATTTAATTTTATAATATAATGTTCAAATCTAAAGGAGGAATTTTTTATGAACAAAAAAACAGTAAAAGATATTGATTTAAAAGGAAAAAAAGTATTTGTAAGATGTGACTTTAATGTGCCAATGGATGAAAATAGAAATATTACAGATAACACAAGAATAGTTGCAGCATTACCAACAATAAAATATTTATTAGAACAAAATTGTAAGCTAATACTAGCATCACATTTGGGAAGACCAAAAGGAGAATATAAACCAGAATACTCATTAGCACCAGTTGCCAAAGAACTATCTAAGTTGTTAGGAAAAGAAGTAATAATGGCAAATGATGTAGTGGGAGAAGATGCTACATCTAAAGCTAGCAACTTAAAAGAAGGAGAAATTTTATTACTTGAAAATGTGAGATTTCATAAAGAAGAAACAGAAAATGATACAGAATTTTCTAAAAAATTAGCATCAATGGCAGAAGTATTTGTAAATGATGCATTTGGTACAGCCCATAGAGCACATAGTTCAACAACAGGGATAGCTAGTTACTTACCAGCTGTTTCAGGATTTTTAATTGAAAAAGAATTAAAATTTCTAGGAAATGCAGTTAATAATCCAGAAAGACCATTTGTTGCAATTTTAGGAGGAGCAAAAGTTTCAGATAAAATTGGAGTAATAGATAGCCTTCTTGAAAAAGTAGATACTTTAATGATAGGTGGGGGAATGGCATATACATTCTTTAAAGCACAAGGTTATGAAGTAGGAAATTCAATTTGTGAAATGGACAAACTAGATTTAGCAAAATCAGCAATGGAAAAAGCAAAACAAAAAGGCGTAAAATTAATGTTACCAGTAGATACTAAAGTAGGAAAAGAGTTTAAAGCAGATACAGAAAGTAAAACAGTAAAATATACAGAAATACCAGCAGATTGGGAAGGGTTCGACATTGGAGCAGAAACTATAAAAATGTTTAGTGATGAATTAAGAAATGCTAAAACAGTTATCTGGAATGGACCATTAGGATTATTTGAATTTGACCAATTTGCAATAGGAACAAATGAAATTGCAAAAGTTTTATCTGAAATAGATGCAACAACAATAATAGGAGGAGGAGATTCAGCAGCAGCAGTTAAAAAAGCAGGTTTAGAAGATAAAATGACACATATTTCTACTGGAGGAGGAGCTTCATTAGAATTTTTGGAGGGAAAAAAATTACCAGGAATTGACGCTTTAATGGATAAATAATAAAAATGGAAGAGGCTGTACCAAAATATTTTTGGTATAGTCTCTTTTTTATATGAAAATACTTGAAATATGATAACTTTTGATATAAAATAAAAATACTGATTTAATATAAAAATATATAAATTATAATACAAATTTTACACAAAATATTATGATTTAAATAGAAGGATGTAAAAGATGAATGATTATAAAAAATCACTAAAAGTAAATAACGAAAAAGACAGTAAACAAAATAAAAGAAATTTTTATAAAACTTACGAAAAAGGAAAAGACGACAAAAAAATATATAAAGGAAGTACAACAGCACAACTAGAATTATCTCAAAATCTATACTTAAACGGAGTATCATGTTTTGTAATTAATGATGAAAATAAAGTTCTAATTGAAAGAAGAGCAAACACAAAATTAACAGCAAATGAAATAGATTTATGTTCTGGACATACAGATAATAATGAAACACCAACCCAAGCAATGATTAGAGAATATGTAGAAGAATTACATTCTGGAACAGAGGAAGAAAAACAAATAGCAAGAGAAGAAGCAATAAATGGATTGAAAAAAATAGAAGAATTAGACTTAATATTTAAAAACAAAGGAAAAGAAAGAAAATTTTTCATACAGTTTTATATTTTAAAAAACAAAATGAAACAATTCACACCACAAGCAGAAGAAATTCAAAGCATAGAGTGGATTCCATATCAAGAATGTTTTGAACTAATAAGACAAGGAAAAACAAAATTTCCATATGATAAAAGATATGAAAAAATGTTTATGGAAATAGAAGAATACATAAAAGGAAAAAATATAGAAAATAATAAAGATATTAATATAAAGTAGTGAGGAAATTATGATAATAACTTTATCAGGAGTAACAGGAGTAGGAAAATCATACTTAAAAAAAGAAATTGAAGATAAATTAGGAATAAAAGCACAAACGATAGTAACGACTAGAACTAAAAGAGAGGACGAACAAGATGGAGTTGATAAAAAGTTTGTGACAGATGAAGAATTTGAAGAGCTTAAAAGAAAAAAAGATATAGTAGTAACTTTTGAGTTTTTGGGAAATAAATATGGATATCCAAAGAAGAAAATGGAATCAAAAGAAAATAGTGTTGTTGAATTACATTATTCTATAATATATCAATTAAAAAAAGAAATAAAAAATACATTTTCGATATATATGATTCCAGAAAATATAGAAATAGCAAAACAAAAATTGAAAGAAAGAAAATTACCTAAAGAAGTAGAAAAATTAAGACTAGAAGAAATTGAAGAACATATTAATAATTTCAAACATAATGAGGATTTAAGAAATCAATTTGATTATGTTTTTTATAATGATTACACAGAAAAATCGATACAAAAAATAATAGAACTGTTAAAAAACATTTGTATAAACCACAATAATGAAATAAAAATATAATTAATAGTATAAAATATAAAGGGAGGAATTTTTATGAGAAGAAAAGTTATTGCAGGAAACTGGAAGATGAATATGCTTCCTAATGAGGCTATTGAATATATAGAAAAATTATCAAAATTAGTAAAAGATACTGAAAATGAGGTTATCTTATGTGTTCCATACACAGATTTATTTTATGCTTTACTAACAGCACAAAATACAAATATAAAAATAGGGGCTCAAAATATGCATTTTGAAGAAAGTGGAGCATATACAGGAGAAGTATCAGCAAAAATGTTAAAATCTATAAATGTAGAATATGTAATTATTGGGCATTCAGAAAGAAGACAATATTTTAATGAAACTGATGAAAGTGTAAATAAAAAAGTAAAAATGGCTTTAAAAAATGGATTAAAACCAATAATTTGTGTTGGAGAAACATTAGAACAAAGAGAAGCAAATAAAACAGCAGAAGTTATAACAAAACAAACTGAATTAGCATTAGAAGGTTTAGGAGAAAATGAACTTAAAGAAATAATAATAGCATATGAACCAATATGGGCAATAGGAACAGGAAAAACTGCAACAAGTGAAGATGCTAATAATTCAATAAAAGAAATAAGAAACAAAATTGCCACAATATATGGACAAAATGTTGCTGATGGGGTTATAATACAATATGGTGGAAGTGTAAAATCTAAAAATGCAAAAGAGTTATTTACAATGTCAGATATTGATGGAGGATTAGTAGGTGGAGCAAGTCTTGACCCAGAAGAATTCTCAAAAATAGTTGAATATGATAAATAATAAATAAGTAAGTCACTAAAGAAAAAATATATATTAAGTAGCATAAAATAAGAATTTCATATTTTATTATGAAATAAATTTGCAAAAAAAGAAGGATGGTATAAAATGAAAGATGATAAATTGACAATGTTAATGATATTAGACGGATTTGGAGATAATAAAAACAAAGATGGAAATGCAATAAAACTTGCAAAAACTCCAAATATAGACAGAATAATGAAGAGTTACCCAAATACAGATATATATACAAGTGGTTTACAAGTTGGATTACCAGAAGGACAAATGGGAAATTCAGAAGTAGGACATACAAATATTGGAGCCGGAAGAATAGTGTATCAAGAATTAACAAGAATTACAAAATCAATAGAAGATGGAGACTTTTTTCAAAATCGTGAATTTATGGCAGCAATTGAAAACTGTAAAAAGAATAATTCAAAATTGCATATTTTAGGATTGGTTTCAGATGGTGGAGTTCATAGCCATATAAGACATTTATATGGTTTACTTGAAATGGCAAAAAGAAGAGATTTTGAAAATGTATATGTTCATTGTTTCTTAGATGGTAGAGATACACCACCAGCTTCAGCTGAAAACTATATAATAAAATTAGAAGAGAAAATGAAAGAAAAGAATATTGGGAAAATAGCAAGTATTTCAGGTAGATTTTACGCAATGGATAGAGATAAAAGATGGGAAAGAGTACAAAAATGCTATAATGCACTTGTAAATGGAGAAGGAAATAAATCAGGAAGTGTAGTAAAAGCAATAGAAGATTCTTATCAAAAAGAAGTATTTGATGAATTTGTAGAACCAACTGTAATTTGTAATGGAAATGAGCCAATAGCAAAAATAGAGGAAAACGATTCAGTTATATTCTTTAATTTTAGACCAGATAGAGCAAGAGAAATTACTAGAGCTTTAGTAGATCCAGAATTTGATGGATTTGAAACAAAGAAAAATATGAATTTATATTATGTATGTTTCACAAATTATGATGAAACAATGCCAAATGTTCATATCGCTTTTGAAAAAGAGCCATTACACAATACATTTGGAGAATATATAAGTAAATTAGGATACACACAATTACGTATTGCAGAAACTGAAAAATATGCACATGTAACATTTTTCTTTAATGGAGGAGAAGAAAAACAATATGAAGGTGAAGATAGAATATTAGTTCCATCACCAAAAGTTGAAACATATGATATGAAACCAGAAATGAGTGCATATGAAGTAACAGAAAAGGTATTAGAAGCAATAAAATCTGATAAATATGATAGTATAATATTAAATTATGCAAATACTGATATGGTTGGACATACAGGAAGCCTAGAAGCTGCTATAAAAGCTGTTGAAGCAGTAGATGAATGTGTAGGAAAAGTTGTGAAATTAGTAGAAGAAAAGAAAGGAAATCTATTAATAACAGCAGATCACGGTAATGCAGAGCAAATGATAGATTACAGTACAGGAGAACCACATACAGCGCATACAACTAATCCAGTACCATTAGTATTAGTAACACAAGATAAAAACTTAAAACTAAAAGAAAATGGTAAATTAGCAGATTTGGCACCAACAATGCTTGATTTAATGAAGCTTGAAAAACCAGAAGAAATGACGGGAGAAAGTTTATTAGATAAGGAATAAGGGGATATGTTAAATCATACAAAAAAGATAAAGGAAATATATGAAGATATACAAAAAAAATTATTTTATATGATTCCAGAAAAATGGGAAAGTTTGTATTTATATAGTTCTGTAATTGATTTAGGTAACAATGAGAAAACAGGAGAATTATTTTTCTATTATATTCCTAAGGGAATATTTAGAAAAAATCCTGTTAATGTATATGAAATTCCAACTAAATTTAATATTGAAGAAAATCAGTATTTGCAATTAGTTGAAATTTTATATAATGAAATAAAAATGTTACGAGAAGAATTTAAAAAATCAGAAACAGGCAAATTATGGACTAACATTACTATATCAATTCAAGATATGAAATTCAAAGTAGAATATAGATATGATGATTTATTAAATGATATATTTGATAGTTATGAAAGACATGTCATTTGGAGATATAAATATCTTGGTATTGGAATAGAACAAGTAGGAAAGAAAGAAAAAGAGATTTTAGAAAGATATTTTTCAATGCCAAAACAACTAGAGAAAAAAGAAGAATATAGTATGGGAGTATATATTGAACAAGATATAAAAAATATTATAGAATATAATACAGAAACTGACCAAAATACTAACGAATATGAATATAATTTTGAACAAGATGAAGAAGAATATGAAGAAAGAAAATATAATCAATTTAGAAGTACAAAGATTGAGAATACATGGGATAATCGCAAAAAGAAAAAATCAAAAAAGCCTTTGCAAATTGACAACTTTGGAGAATTCAATGTAACTCCATTTGAAATTTCTGAAAATTCAGAAAAACACAGGGAAATTGATTTTAATCTGAAAAACGAAAAAACAAAGAAAAAAAGAAATCAAATTTTATTTTCAGATGATGAATTTGACATTTAAACAGTTTATAATTTTAGGTTAAACCTAATAAAATAGATACCATAAAACTAATAATTGAAAGGAGCAATTAAAATGATTTATTCAAAAGAATTAGAAGAAATGTGCGTAGTTGCAAAAGGAGTAGACCATGGACCAGCACCAATTCCAGAAGAGGGAAAATGGGTTAAAGCTAAAGAAATAAAAGACATTTCAGGTTTAACACATGGTATTGGTTGGTGTGCACCACAACAAGGAGCATGTAAATTAACATTAAATGTAAAAGATGGTGTAATTCAAGAAGCTCTAATAGAAACAATTGGATGTTCAGGAATGACACATTCAGCTGCTATGGCAGGAGAAATTTTAACAGGAAAAACATTATTAGAAGCATTAAATACAGACTTAGTATGTGATGCTATTAATACAGCAATGAGAGAATTATTCTTACAAATAGTATATGGAAGAACACAAACTGCTTTCTCAGAAGGAGGACTTCCAGTAGGTGCAGGACTTGAAGACTTAGGAAAAGGACATACATCACAAGTAGGAACAATTTATTCAAGTACATTAAAAGGACCAAGATACTTACAATTAACAGAAGGATACATAGTAGAATTAGGATTAGATAAAGATGATCAAATCATAGGATATAAATATGTTCATATGGGAAAAATGATGGAAAACATCAAAAAAGGAATTGAACCAATGGAAGCAATAGAAAAAGCTTCAGGAACATATGGAAGATTTGATGAAGCTGTTAAGAAAATAGATCCAAGAAAAGAATAATATAAAATTACAAAGAATATAAAAAATTCCATATATAAAAAAGCAAAATCAGATTAATTTGGAAGATATAATAAAGGAGGAAGATTTATAATGGCAGTAACATTTGAAAGTTATGAAAGAAGAATAGACCAAATCAAACCAGTAATGGAAAAATACGGAATAAAAGACTTTGAAGATGCATTAAAAATATGCACAGACAAAGGATTTAATCCATATGAAATAGTAAAAGGAGTTCAACCAATATGTTTTGAAAATGCAGCTTGGGCATACACATTAGGAGCAGCTATTGCTATAAAAAAAGGATGCACAAAAGCAGCAGATGCAGCAAAAGCTATAGGAGAAGGATTACAAGCTTTTTGTATACCAGGTTCAGTAGCAGATGACAGAAAAGTTGGATTAGGGCATGGAAATTTAGCATCTATGTTACTTTCAGAAGAAACAAAATGTTTTGCTTTCTTAGCAGGACATGAAAGTTTTGCAGCAGCAGAAGGAGCTATTGGTATAGCAAAATCAGCAAACAAAGTAAGAAAAGAACCATTAAGAGTAATATTAAATGGTCTTGGAAAAGATGCTGCACAAGTAATTTCAAGAATAAATGGATTTACATATGTAAAAACAGAATTTGATTTCTTCACAGGAAAAGTAAATGTAATAGAAGAAATACCATATTCAGATGGAGAAAGAGCAAAAGTAAAATGTTATGGTGCAAATGATGTTAGAGAAGGTGTAGCTATAATGTGGATGGAAGATGTTGATGTATCTATTACAGGAAACTCAACAAACCCAACAAGATTCCAACATCCAGTTGCAGGAACATACAAAAAAGAAAGAATAGAAGCAGGTAAAAAATACTTCTCAGTTGCTTCAGGTGGAGGAACAGGAAGAACATTACATCCAGATAATATGGCAGCTGGACCAGCTTCATATGGTATGACAGATACAATGGGAAGAATGCATTCAGATGCACAATTCGCAGGAAGCTCATCAGTACCAGCACACGTTGAAATGATGGGATTAATTGGAATGGGAAATAACCCAATGGTTGGAGCATCAGTAGCAGTTGCAGTTGCAATTGAAGAAGCTATGAAATAGTTGAAAATATAGTAAAGTTAAATAATAAATGTGGGCAATGTCAAAAGAATATGGCTTTGTCCATATTTTGTATACAAACTATAGTAATAAAGTTTACTTAAATATTGTAATTTTAAAAAATATAATATATAATATTATAAAAATTTGAAAGGAAGGTACAAACAATGGATAAGCTTATAATTAAGCGGTCAGAAAGGTACAATGAATATATCTTTGTAATGGAGGGATATTTGCCAAGAGAATTAAGAGAAGATTTGGAACAAATGATTGAAAACTTCAGGTTGGAGGATGGTGATGATAAAATCTGTCAAAAATTGAAAGCTTTGGTAGAACATTATAAGAAAAGAAATGGAATAATAATAAAGTTAAAAAGGGAGTTAAATTTTGGTACAGATGAACTTGAATCATTAAGGAGTGTAAAAATAACTTTGAAGGCTAGAAGAACTTTAAAGCAGTGTTTTGTAGAAAATCTTCTTAGTTAAGAAAAAAGTTGGATGTGAGATAAGATGAACTTAACATTAAGATCATAAAACATCCAACTTTTTTTGTGACTTTTTGGTCGTGATTTTGGTGATTTTGGGGTCGGAGACAAAAATCATGGTAAAATTTCAAATAATTATTTTTATTTTAACTTTTACACAACCATGATTTTTGTCTCCGACCCCAAAATCACCAAAATCACGACCTCAAAATTACTCTGACCCAAAAATCATGTTATATATTTTAAAATATAATACATACTAATATAAAGAATTATAGGAGTTATTATGAAAAAGAAATATATAATATCAATTTTAATATCTTTAATAATATTTTTTCTTATATCAATATTTATAATAATTTTTTTATCCCATATTCAAAGTTTAATAGATACAAACACCTTAAAAAGTTTAGCAGAAATAACAAAACAAGATGTTGAGAAAATAGAAAACAGAATTCAAGAACACATTCGTATTTTAGGAACAATTTTAAATGAAATAGAGGAAAAGAAGCCATCAACAGAGCAGGAAATTTTTAATATATACAATAGAAATTTAGGAAAAGAAGAATTTTCTAGAATAGCAATTTTATATAAAAATGGAAAGACTTCAACTAGTGATGGTTTAATAGTAGATTGGTCGGAAGATACAAATTATTTTTTTGAGAGTAATGAAATACAAATTTCAAAACAAACACATAGTAAAGTTAATAATCATGAAGTAAATATGTATTCTAAGAAAACAGTATTTAATAATGAAAATGTTGTAATTATATTAGTAATAGAAACAGAAAAATATGAAGAAATGTTTACACAAAAAATATATAATGGAACTGGAATGGAATATATAATAACAGATAGTGGAGATATTGTTGCTAATTTAGGAGTAAATGGTAAAGAAGTTAATATTTTTGAAGAAATGAAACGAATTAATGATAAAGAAATAGATAAAGTAGAAAAAATGAAAAAAATTTTATCTAGTAATACAGTGGGGCAAATGATTTATTCAATGGAAGGTCATAATTATTATATAGCTTTTGAAAAATTGAGTATTGAAAATTGGGTTTTGGTTGTAATAACACCAGCAAGCATGATTGCAGAAGAATTAAATAATTTATTAAAAATAGTTTTAGTAGTTTTAACAATTATTTCAGTAATTATATTTATAATTATTTTATATGTTTTAATTTCAAATGTTAAGAAAAAGGAGGATTTATATAAGTTAGCATATATTGATAAAATAACAGGTTTAGGAAATTATAATTATTATAAGAAAAAAATTACAGAAAATTTAGATAAAGACACAAAAAAAACAATTATTATTTTAGATATTAACAATTTTAAATCATTTAATAAAAAATATGGATATATTATTGGAAATAAGATATTAAAGGCATTGGGAAAAGGAATAAAAGAAAATATAAGAAAAGAAGATGTAGTATGTAGAATAGCAAATGATAATTTTGGAATTTTTATTATAAATGAAATTAATATAGATGCTTTTGCTAAACGACTTAATGAAAATCTATCTAAAATATATGTTGATGATATTTATTATAATATAAAACTAACGATAGGAATTCATATAGGAAATGAAAAGAAGGTAGAAGAATTAGTAGATAAAGCAATAATAGCACATGATAAAGTAAAAGGTATATACAATAAAGAATATTGTTTATTTAATGACAAACTAGAAGAAGAATTATTTGAAGAAAATGAAATAGAAAATTCTATGGAAGAAGCAATAGAAAAAGAAGAATTTGAGATATTATATCAACCAAAAGTTTCAGCAGAGAGTGAATTGGTGGAAGGAGCAGAAGCTTTAGTCAGATGGAATAAAAATGGTCAATATATTTCTCCACGGAAAATTCATACCAGTTTTTGAGAAAAATAATTTTATAATAAAATTAGATGAATATGTTTTTGAAAAAGTATGTAAAGATATTAAAGTCTTAAAGAATAAAATAAAAAATATGCCAATAATTTCAGTAAATATTTCAAAAGAAACCTTGATAGAAAATAACTTTTTAGAGAAGTATTTAAGAATTTTGAGTAAATATAAAATTAATGCAAGTGAAATAGAACTAGAAATTACAGAAGGAATAGCAATAAATAATGAATTAGATATAAAAGAAATTTTAACAAAGATAAAAAATAAAGGTTTTAAAATATCAATAGATGATTTTGGAACAGGATATTCTTCTTTGAATATGTTACAGATTATGCCAATAGATATTATAAAAATAGACAAGTCATTTATAGATAAAATAGATAAATTTAATAACAATGAAAATCTTATTGAAGTAATAATGATGATAGCAAAAAAAATGAATTTAAAAACAGTAGCAGAGGGGGTAGAAGATAAGGAACAAGTAGATTATCTAAAGAAAGTTAAATGTGATTTAATTCAAG
Organism: uncultured Clostridium sp.; assembly: GCA_900553985.1. Lineage (GTDB taxonomy): Bacteria > Bacillota > Clostridia > TANB77 > CAG-508 > CAG-269. The sequence goes on along the minus strand of USFW01000016.1, from coordinate 20,927 downwards.
GATATTATTATTCAAAGCCAATAAAACTAGAGAAATTTATTGAATATATAAATATGATGAATGAAAAAGATAATATATAAATAAAATAATATTTGGTATTTTTATAATAAATAAGAGTATTATGACATGATGTTGAAGTTGTATATTTTCATATAAAATTATTAATAATTTTATGACATATAATAAAGATCAATAATAATTGTAAATAGATTTTTAACAAATATTATTGATTTTTTATATTGTAATTTAAAAATATTAACAACAGATATAATGCGAACAAATTTTTATTTTTTTATAAAAAAGTATTGACAAAAATGAAAAAGATATATAAAATAGAGACAATAAAAAACGAACAATGATTCGCAAAATAAAAATTCAAATAAGGAGTGATAGATATGAATAAAGTTAAAGGAATAATGACTATAAATAGAAACTTAGTAACTACATTAGAAAGGCACCCAGTACCTGTTTTAGGAACAGATTATAAAGTGAAAATTGTATATAAAAATGTTAAAGTTACAGAATTATATGTAGATAATAAACTTATAAAAATATCACTTCCTAATAAATATAAAAAAGGGAGCAATCAAGAAATATTAGACTTAGCGATAGAAAAGATGTATGAACAAATTGCAAAAGTTGAAGTAGAAAGAGCGATGGAAAAAATGAGAATAATGTTAGGGTTTGCTCCAGAAGATTATGAGATAAGAAATATGAAAAAAGAACTTGGAAGATGTGAAAATAATAAAATAACAATAAATCCTAAAATAGTAATGTTTCATAGAGAGGTTATAGATTTTATAATTTTACATGAATACTGCCATTTAAAATACAAAACACATACAAAGAATTTTTACAGAATGATAGAAAAATATGAAAATAATTTTGAAAGATATGAAAAAATTATAAAAGCGAGCTTGTTTCAATATTAAAACTAATGTATAATATTATTATGAAAAAATTAATAGTAAGTAAAAAATATAATGAGAAAAAATTAAATAAAATTGTTTTAGGCAAGGTAAAAAATATTAATTATGCTATGTTTTGTAAATTACTAAAAAAGAAAGATATAAAGGTAAATGGAAAAAGAGTAAACAAAGATATAATAGTGTATGAAAATGATGAGATTTTATTATATTTACCAAAAGAACTAGAAGAGAAAGAAAATAACCTAAATTTAGATATTATCTATGAAGATGAAAACATTTTAGTAATCAATAAACCTGTAAATCTAGAAGTAACAGGAGAAAATAGTTTAACCAATATAATACATGAAAAATATAAAGAAAATATTTATAAGCCAATGCCTTGTCATAGACTAGATAGAAATACAACTGGATTAGTATTATTTGCAAAAAACGAAGAAAGTTTAGAAATTTTATTAAGGAAATTCAAGCAACATGAAATAGAAAAGCATTATTTAGCATGGGTATATGGTATACCAAAATATGAAAGTAAAAGATTAGAAGCATACTTATTCAAGGATAATAAAAAAGCGCAAGTATATATAAGTGATATTCCTAAAAAAGGTTATCAAAAGATTATAACTAGCTATAAAGTATTAGAAAAAAGAAAAGATAATACGTCAATATTAGATGTAGAAATAGAAACAGGAAAAACACATCAAATAAGAGCACATCTATCACATATAGGTAATCCAATAATAGGTGATGGAAAATATGGAAAAAATAGCATAAATAAAGAATTTCATAGAAAGAATCAAATGCTTTGTAGTTATATATTAAAATTTAATTTTTTATCTGAAAATGGAATTTTAGATTATTTAAATGGTAAAGAAATTAAACTATTGATTAATAATAAAAATATCTAATAAAGATAATATTTTTAAAATTTAGTAGAGTATATATTTTTTATTTGAAAAAATTATATAAATGTAATATAATATATATAAATAAAAAAGTCTAAATAGAAAGTGTGGAAAAATATGAGATTTAGAACAAGCAGTGTAGAAGCAGAAATACGAGTAAAGCGGAGAAGAGAAGAAGTAGCAAATCTATATTTCTTAGAAGGATATACTATACAAGAAATAGCAGAAAATTCAGTATATTCTGCAAGGACAATTCAAAGAGATGTAAATTATATAAAAACTCATATGAAAGAATTTTTTTATTGACAAAAAGCAGATTAAATTGATTTTATTTCAATTTAATCTGTTTATATTATACAAAGTTATTAAAGAAGATATATACTAAAATATAAAGATGAAAAAGAGAAAGAAAATAGAGTATTTTATTAAAAATGAAACTATGCCTCAAATAAGAAAAATAGCTAATCTATATAGGAAAGGATAACGATGACCTTTTTAAAATTTACTGTTACTTATATACGAAAAAAATTGTATATAAGGTCAAGATGAAAGTCGATTTTTACGATACAATAAAAAGGATTGCATAAATTCAACAATCCTTTTAGTATGTAGTGGAGCAATTTCGAAACAGGTATGCGAAAAATAACATACTTTGTTTCAAACTCTCTTATATAACTCGATTTATTGTCTTTACTTTAATATAAAATTTATAAATGTTCAATACTTTTTAAATAAATAATAAAATACCTAAAAATTCTATATTTACTTTCTCAATGCGACAACAATGTTGTCGCATATGAATTGGTCACATTATCTTGATAATAAATTTAATTATGGCAAATTCGCCATAATTGAAAGAGAATACTTATATTTATTCGCATTCTCTTTCAATCACCTATATAATAATCTCCTTTATCTGTTTGTTTAACTTTACCTCGTCTTAAAAGTTCTTCTTTAATTACTTCAAGCATTGTTTCTTTATCAATCCCAAATGCATTTGCTGTTTTTTCTAGACAAGCATTTCTATCATACCCTTTTTCTACTAACTTAGATAAATAACCTATAATAGAGGTTTCTTCAATTTCACTTTCATAGTTATCTAAAGCATCTTTTTCAGTATCAGCATTTTCATCTTTTATTACTAAATCAATATTCTTACCATTTCCTTTAGTACTTCTATCTTGGGCTTTTTTATAATATTCAGATATACTTACAACTTTTGATTCTGTACCAATATGCTTTAACATATTAATTCTAGTTCTTAAATAAATCATTCTTGAAAGTTCATCATCAGTAAAATTTTTTTCTAAATCTCCACAAGTTTCAAGTATTAAAATACAAGCCTCTTGTTCTAAATCCTCTTTTTCTAATTTTCTTTTTTCACTTTTATATTTATAATAAATATGATTGCTTACTTTCCTTGCTATTTCTCTGATTTGATCTAAATGATTATTCACAAATTCATTAGATAGTTTACTTCTATTACCAATCCATATTTTCCCTTTATTATTTAATAACCTTTCATAGTCATCACGTCCAAAATATACCGCTTTTCCAAAAATATAATCAAAAAAGTCTTGTAATGAAATATTATTAGCTTCACAAATCTGTTTTATTTCAGCTTTAGTATAATATCTTTCTTTTTCCATAATTTCTGATAAGATTTGAGTAATTAAGTATGTATCCATATCTTTAACAATAGAACTATATCTTCTATTACTTTTTATAAAATTATAAGCATATTTAGTTATGCCTAAAATATACAATAATTCATTTAAAGGAATACTATATTTTTTCTGTATATTTTCTAATTTTTCATAAGAAATTCTTGTTCCAGCTGATAGTTTTTCTTCTTCAAAGATTCTTAATTTTAATTTTTGTAATTCTTCTGGCTTTGTTTCTTTATACTCGCCTTTTAATACATAAGCTTTCATATTGTGATTATATTTCATATTCCAATACTGACTTTCTGTCAGTCCTAAAACACTTAATGCCAATATTCTTTCATTTATCAAATATTTTTCTGAAAGTGTTTGTAACATTTTATAATCTATTTGAGTATATGGTTGAATTCCTTCTATCTTTGTAATTTTTATTGAAATTTTTTTTAATTCTTCCTCATTTAAAAATCCTCTTAGAATTATCGCGTTCCTTTTTTTATCTGATTTTATATGGTTAAAAGAACTTATTGTAACTCCAAGTATATCAATAGCCAGTTTTTTTTCATCAATTTGATATTTTTTTGATAATTGGACTAATTTCTCATAATTTATTTTATCTCCAATTTTTAAACTTTCATTTCTTAATATTTCTTGTCTCTGATGAGTTATCTGTTTATCTTTTTGAGCAGTTTGAGTATTTATTCGTTTTTGCTGATGAAATATCATTGCATTTGAATCAGGATTACTTTTTATTTTTCTATATGAATATTCTGAAATTTGTAAAACATTTATAGCTAATATTTTTTCAGGTATATCGTATTTCTTGGCAAATTCTTGTAGCTGATGATAATTTATAAGACTACCTTCTGCTAATTGTTCTTCTTGTATAATTATATTTCTAAAACCTATTGTATTTTCTATCATCTCAGGTATTAAATGCTTTAAAATAATAAAATTCTTAGCATTTGAACCTTTAGAATGTATAGATTGAAATTGTGCCTGTGTTACTCCAAATATATTTACTGCCAATATATATGGAGTAATATTGTATTTACTTGATAATTCAATAAGTCTATTATATGAAATTTTATCTCCAGGATGTAAATTTTCATTATGTAGTATTTTATCTACTAATTCTCTGCTACTTATAATTTGCTCCAATTGTAGAACTCCTTTCATTTATATTTTTATATAATTATACTAACAAAGTTCGTTTTTTTCAATAGTATTAGCACTTATATTAATAGTTTCTCATACCATAATATCCATTATATATTGTTAAATAAATATAAAGCAACTTTATTTTGCTCTGTTGTCTCCATTTCCATTAGTTTAGCCATTACAAAAATAACAATTTTATATTTTCCAAAATTTATAAGTGTAGTTCTATATTCTTCATCTATGTTTTTTAGCATACTATCAAATTTTTCATAATATTCTTTATTATTATATATAAGTCCAGACAATTTGCTTTGGCTCATACATATTGCTAATCTTAATTTATCTTTAATGTCCATATTATTTATAATATCTATTAAATATTTTACTTTTTCTTGTTCCATTTTCTATTACCTCCATTTTAAAATCTAGTATCATTGTTTTTCTTTCTATTCTTTTCAGCTTTGTTCTCATTTGGTATAGTTACTTTTCTTAAAATATTGTTAGCGATTTCATTATCATTATCATCAAATATGCCATTTTTATATAAATCATCACTGACAATTTTATAATTTGCGTCATTATCATAAGTTATCCTTTTATGAAAGTGGCTCATTAAACTATGCCAAAAACCTTTGAATTTTTGTAATTGAGCTTTTAAGCTTTCTTTTTCTTCTTGTAGTTTATTAATTATCTTTTCTTTAACAGATAATTTATCATTTAATTTTTCAATAACCTCGTCTTTTTGTTCTAATTGATATTGAAGTGAGCGATTCTCTTGACCTACTTCAAGTGTATAAAATTCAAAATCTTCAATAGCTATATTTAAATCATTTACACTTCTAACTGTCTGAGTAACATTAGTTACGTTTTCAATATAATTTTTAATATTATCTATATTCTCGCTCGAAATAAGCTTATTATTTTTATCTAGCAAAGGCGATTTCAGATTATCTAATATTTGACAAATATCTTTACTTTTATTATCAAGTTTTTTAGTTTGTTTATTAGCATTATCTAACTTTTGTTTCTGTTTCTCTAGTTTTTTCTTCATCTGTCTGTAATTATCCATTTCTTTAACATTAATATCTTGGTTTCTGCCTTTTTGCTTTGTTTTAAGCCTACTATCAACATCATAGAACTTGTTATAAGATTTAATACAAGCATTTCTCATTTTATCTTGTATTTCTGAAAGTAAAGTTTTAGTAAATAGTTGTGATTTTCCAACCTGCTTTTTTATACCTCTTTTACAATTCTCTATTACAGGAACACCTATAACATGCATATGTGGAGATGTTTCGTCAAAATGTATTGTAGCATTGGCTACTTTAAAGCTAGGAAGTATTTTATTTAAGTCTTGTATTTGCTCATTATATACATCTATCATCTTAAATCTATATTCATCATCTTTATCTTGCCAAAAATCCATATCTCCAAGTTCTATAATAATTTCACAGGCAATATCATTTTGAGAATTACACACTTTTTGAAAGTAATCTTTAACTTGTCTATCAGCTCTTGTCTTGCTATTATACTCAATTCTAGCTTGTTCAAATTCATCTAAATAGACTTGTTTAACATCTTCTACAATATCATTAGTTCCATAAATAGTAGTAATTAAATCTTTTTGATTATCGTAATCTCGTAAATTATGCTTATTTACTCTTGATACATCATTTGCATTTTGAATAGCATTATTTGAAAGAGAAGTTGTTCCATAAACATTTCCTTTAGCTGTCTTTTTTGCTACTTTACTTTTGTTTTTATCACAACCCAAGTGAAATGAATATGCTAATTCTTGTTCCATCTTTTTCCTCCTTTAGAATTTTCTTCGAAGCATAGGACTTTGACCTTGTCATAAGTCCTAACCCCCTATGAGTTATGACGTACCATTATAACTCGGGGGCTCTGCGAGGCAATAAATTTTCTCCCAATGGGATAAAATTTATCAAAATTACCTCACACAAAATTTATATTGCTACACGCAAATATAAATTTGTATTCGCTAATTTGCTTGTTGCAACATAGCACAAATATAAAGTAATAGTTGCAACAATTATTTATGCTGTTTCTTTGCAGTAGTATGAGTAACAAGTCCAAGTCGTAATTTTCCCTCTGGTTTAGCCAAGAAATTTTTATATTGTTTTATTGCTACCATTCTAACTACTTTTTGATTTTTCTTTAACTTAAATTCAATATGTTTATCTCTAATCATTGCAACTTTAGATTTATTATCATAGTTTTCATCTATCTTATCATCGTGAAAATAGTATTCTCCCAAATCCATATAGTTTATATCTAATTCTTTTTTCAATGTACTTAAATAGTCTTGTAATTGTTCATTATTCATATTTACACTAATTCTAGTATCTTCTAGTTTTCCACCTCTTTCTAGCATAGTTGGAAAATCTACAACACCCTTATCATATAACTTGTCTATTTGCCCGACAAAACTACTTCTAAAATTGATTTTTTCAATATCAAAATTGCCTTCTTCATCTTTCTTTAATGTTGCAGTTTCAATAAATTTAGATATAAAAGATTGCTTTTCTTCTTTACTCTTCATAGTCCATAGTTTTAGCAAAATATCTTTATACATCTGATGTTCAGTCAATTTTTCTCTTTCTATATCTCTTTCAGCAAGTAGATGTTGAGGATTATATGTTTCTTTGTCAAAATTTAAAGAGTCAATTTTCTTGTTTTCCAAATCTGCTAATTTCTTTTCTATTATTTTGTAATCTTCTGCAAAATCTTCTTCTTTTAATATTCCATTGACATAGACTTTTCTAAGTCTTTCCTTTTGTTCTTTTAATTTCTTGATTTCTTTTTCAATTTCTTTAGTTTCATTATCTTTCTTTTCGGCAAGTAGAGGGTAGAAGTATTTATTTACATGAAAGTCATATTCTACTAAATCTAAAATATAATCAATTAAACAATCTTCTAATTCAGCTTCATTGTAATATAAATTGCAGTTATCACAGAAGTAGTACATATATTTAGCTTTTTTACCACCTGTACCTTTACAAGTCATTATTTTTCCGACAAGTAGGACATACAAGTTTTTGAAAAAAGATATAAACTCTATTTCTACAATAAGACCTTTGATTTTTCTCCTTTTGTTTTTGAACTTCTTCCCACATAGCTCTTGTTATAATAGGAGGAACAACATCTACAAATAATTCTGTTTCTTTGTTAGTATCATATTTATACCTTTCATAATCACCCATATAGATTTTATTGTTTATAATTCTATCAATAGTAGAGTCGCACCATTTCTTATTATTAGGGGATAATACTTTTTCCTCATTTAGAATATTAGATATTGCTTGATAGCTTTTGCCTTCTAAATATAATTCAAATATTTTTAAAACAATATCTTTTGTAGTAACATCTACTTTTAATGTTTTATCAGTATCTCTGTAATAGCCTAGTGGTACTTTTCCAGGAATATGACCTGCTTTAATAGCACCATTTAATCCAAACTTAGTTCTTTCTGATACTATTTCTATTTCAAGTTGAGATAAAACAGTTAACATTCTAACAAAGAAACGACCATTTGCAGTAGAAGTATTTACATCATCTCTATCACAAATTAAATAGCAATGGTATTGCTCAAGAGTGCTAATTAAAACTTCTAAATCTCTTACAGAACGAGTTACTCTATCAAGTTTATATGCAACTATATAATTTAATTTACCTGCTTTCATATCTTCTAGCATTTGCTGAAATGCTGGTCTATCTTTCATATTTTTAGCTGATATTCCTGCGTCTTTATATACTTTAAATATCTCAAAATCCTTATATTTGCATAGCTGTCTTAATTTCTCTTCTTGTTCTCCTAAACTAAATCCCTCACGAGCTTGATCTTCGGTACTTACTCTAATATAAATACCTGCAATTTTTCTTTCTTCGTTCTCCATTTAAAACCTCCCATAAAACAAACAAAGTGCTAGAAAGCCATTGCTAACTAACACTTAAAAACTCTAATATTTTCTTATTATACTACTTGCTGAAAACAAAAAATCTTTTAGTATTAGTCGCCATTGATAAATTCTCTTAATTTTGAGAGTGGGTATTTATTTGCTAAATTACCTATGTAAAAATACTCATGTTCATTAAAGAATAAATATATTTTATCTTTAATAATAGCAGTATGTGGTTCTACATAAGCAAGATTAGTTTTTTCTACCATTCTCAAATTACCATTCTTTATCTTTGGTTCACAATTACTAAAAGTGCAAGCCCATTCAATCTTAGAATGTAATTTTTTACTTATTGCTATTTCTTTTTTTACTGTAGATATCATACCACAAAAACCTACTTTTTTCAATATTTTGAGGCTATTATTTACTTTTATTTCCAAAAAGCAAAAAATAAGCCGACTAAATCGACTTATATATTGTGAAATGATATTCACTTTTTTGTTTTCTTTAAACTCACTTGTTGCGATACTTTCAAGTGGTTCGACGAAAACGCATTATGGAGCGGGTAGTGGGAATCGAACCCACGCTATCAGGTCGGAAGCATGACATTCTACCACTAAATTATACCCGCATAATGATATTATACAATGAATTTACAAAAAATTCAATAAAAATATTTGAAAATAAAAAATTTCATGTTATAATATTATAGAAGTAATATAAATAGGGAGAGATATATGAATCAAATTTTGGTAACCAAAAAATTATATATAACACCAGAGTTAAAGAAAAAGAAAAAAATATATAAATTTAATTTCATATTATCATTATTTTTCTTAATAGTATTAGTATCATTTTATATTTATGCTGCATACGATAGAGAAAAATCAGAAGCCGTTTCGCAAGAAATTTTAGCAAATGCAAATATACCTGAAGAAGATAAAACAGAAGTTAATAGTGATATATTAATAGCAGTATTAAATGATACAACAGATGATGGAAAAGAAGAAAAGCCAGTAGTAGTACCAACAACAAATAGTTCAAATACGGTTGCAACCAAGCCAAAAGAGAAATCATCAGCTGGTTATACATATGTAGTAGATGGAAGAATTGAAATTCCAAAAATAAAAGTAGATTATCCTATATTATCTGGTGAAACTAAATCAGAACAAGAAACAGAAGCGCTATTAAAAATGTCACCATTGAAATTTCATGGACCAGAAATAAATGAGGTAGGAAATTACTGTATAGTAGGACATAATTATAGAAATTCTAAGTTTTTTAGTAAAGTACCGACTTTAGAAAATGGTGATATAATAAAAATTACAGACACAACAGGAAAGGTAGTGGAATACTCAGTATATACTAAATATAATGTAGTTCCATCAGATACTACTTGTACTGACCAAAGAACGAATGGAAAAAAAGAAATAACTTTAATAACTTGTACAAATGATAGTAAAGAAAGAGTAATAGTAAAAGCAAGAGCAATTTAAGTTGGAGAAAAGTGGAAAAACAGGTCTTTTTAGACTTGTTTTTTTGATTTATTCAGTATATAATATTGAACATATAAAAAATTTAGGAGATGGTAAAATGCAAGTAAGTAAAGAAGAAATATTGCATATTGCAAATTTAGCGAACTTAACATTAGAAGAAAATGAAATAGAAAATTATTTAGAAAATTTACAAGAAATATTAGATTTTGCAGATATAGTAAATAATGCACATGCAGAAAATTTAGATATAACAATAGGAGCAAATGAAACTCAAAATGTATTTAGGGAAGATAAAGTTGAAATATTTGAAGATAATAAAGCTTTATTACAAAATGCACCAAGTCAAGAACAAAATATGTTTAAGATACCAAAAGTAATTTAATTAAGTACATAAATATAAAATACTTGATAAAAAAAGAATATGCTTATAAAATTAAGAAATAAGTTGTAAGCATATTAAACGAGGAGGAAAAATAATGAACATTACTGAATTAACAGTTCATGAATTACAAGAAAAGTTAAAAAACAAAGAATTAACCGTAAAAGAGATTACAAAAGCATATGTTGATAGAATAAATGAAAAGGAAAAAGATGTACAAGCTTTTGTTACTACTTTGACAGAAGAGGCAGAAAATAAAGCAGAAGAAATTCAAAAAAAGATAGATAATAAAGAAATTGAAGGAGAATTGGCAGGTATTCCAATCGGTATAAAAGATAATATCTGTACAAAAGGAATAAAAACAACTTGTTCTTCAAAAATGTTAGAAAATTTCGTATCACCATATGACGCAACAGTTATGGAAAAAATTAATGAAGAAAACTTAATCAATTTAGGAAAACTAAATATGGATGAATTTGCAATGGGAGGTTCTACTGAACATTCATATTTTAAAGTAACAAAAAATCCATGGAACTTAAGTAGAGTTCCTGGAGGTTCATCAGGAGGAAGTGCAGCAGCTGTTGCAGCAAATTTAGTGCCTTGGGCATTAGGAAGCGATACTGGTGGTTCAATAAGACAACCAGCTAGTTTTTGTGGAGTTGTAGGCTTAAAGCCAACATATGGTCTTGTTTCAAGATATGGATTAGTAGCATTTGCTTCATCATTAGACCAAATAGGTCCTATAACGAAAGATGTTAGAGATTCAGCTTTATTATTAAATATAATTGCAGGTCATGATAAAAAAGACACAACATCTGTAAATAGAGAAAAAATAGATTATACAAAATGCCTAAAAAATGATGTTAAAGGATTAAAAATAGGGGTTCCAAAAGAATTTTTTGGAGAAGGTATAAATTCAGAAGTAAAGGAAACTTTACAAAAATCAATAGAAAAATATAAAGAATTAGGTGCTGAAATAGAGGAGTTTTCATTAGATATAGCAAAATATTCTTTAGCAGCATATTACATTATAGCATGTGCAGAAGCAAGTTCAAACTTAGGCAGATTTGATGGAATAAGATATACATATAGAACAGGAGAATTTAAAAATCTAAAAGAATTATATAAAAAATCAAGAAGTGAAGCATTTGGACCAGAAGTTAAAAGAAGAATAATACTTGGAACATATGTATTATCATCAGGATATTATGATGCTTATTATAAAAAAGCACAACAAGTAAGAACTTTAGTTATGAATAAATTCAGTAAAGCTTTTGAAAAATATGATGTTATATTAACACCAACATCACCAACAGTAGCTTTTGGAATTGGTACAAAATCAGAAAATCCATTAGAAATGTATTTATCAGATATATGTACAGTATCAGTAAATATAGCAGGCTTACCAGCTATATCAATACCTTGTGGAGTAAATAGTGAGAAAATGCCAATAGGAATGCAATTAATAGGAAATAAATTTGAAGAAGAAAAAATATTAAATGCAGCATATACACTTGAACAAGCAGTTGAGTTTAGAAAAAAATATCAACCTGAATTTAAGAAAGATTAAGGGAGGAAAAAGAATGTTAAGAGATGATTATGAAGTAGTAATAGGGCTAGAAGTTCATGCAGAATTATCAACAAAGACAAAGATTTTCTGTTCATGTCCAACAACCTTTGGCGCAGAACCTAATACACAAGTTTGTCCAATATGTATGGCAATGCCAGGAACTTTACCTGTTTTAAATGAAAAGGTTGTTGAATATGCTGTAAAAGCAGGACTAGCTACTAACTGTGAAATTTCAAGAGATTGTAAAAATGATAGAAAAAATTATTTTTATCCAGACTTACCAAAAGCATATCAAATATCTCAATTTGACCAACCACTTTGTGAACATGGTAATATTGAAATAGAAGTAAATGGAGAAAATAAGAAAATAGGAATAACTAGAATTCATATAGAAGAAGATGCAGGTAAATTAAATCATGATGACTTTGCGGGTGGAAGTTTAGTAGATTTAAATAGAGCAGGAGTTCCTTTGATAGAAATAGTTTCAGAACCAGATTTAAGAAGTAGCCTTGAAGCAGATGCATATTTGAAAAGATTAAAATCAATATTAGAATATATAGAGGTTTCAGACTGTAAAATGCAAGAAGGTTCTTTTAGAGCAGATGTTAATGTTTCTGTAAGAAAAAAAGGAGATAGCAAATTAGGAACTCGTACAGAAATGAAAAACATGAACTCTTTCAGAAGTATAACTAGAGGAATTGAATATGAAATTGATAGACAAATAGAACTTATAGAAAACGGTGGAAAAGTAGAACAAGAAACTTTAAGATGGGACGATGTATCAGGAAAGACTTTTTCAATGAGAGATAAGGAAGATGCTCAAGATTATAGATATTTTCCAGAACCTGATTTAGTTGCTATAAGACTATCAGAAGAATATATCGAAAATATAAGAAAAACATTACCAGAATTACCTGAAAGTAGAAAAGAAAGATATTTAAAAGAATATAAATTATCAGAAAAAGATGCAGGGATAATAACAGCTTCAAAGTATTTATCAGATTTATTTGAAAATGCAATAAAGATTTGTAATAATCCTAAAGCAGTAAATAACTGGATTATTTCAGATATATCAAGAATATTAAATGAAAAAGAATTAGAACCATCAGAAATACCTTTTAATGCTAAAGAACTAGGGGATTTAGTTATCTTAATAGATAAAGGAACAATAAGTTCTAGTATAGGTAAAAAAGTATTAGAAGAATTATTTGAAAATCCAAGAGAACCTGAGGAAATAATAAAAGAAAAAGGATGGATTCAAATATCAGATGAAGGAGCTATTAAGGAAATAGTACTTAAAATATTAGAAGCAAATCCACAATCAATAGCAGACTATAAAGCTGGAAAAGATAGAGCTCTAGGATTTTTAGTGGGTCAAGCAATGAAAGAAACAAAAGGAAAAGCAAATCCTAAGATGCTAAATGAAATGTTTTTAGAAGAATTGAAAAAATAGATAATGACTTAATAATATGAGTTTTATTTGTTGGTAAAATAGCATTCGTATAGAAACTTAAGTTAAATAGTATTAATTTCAAAAAATGTGAGATATGTTTAATAAAAATGCATAGTGATTTAGAAAATTATGGTAATACTATTGACATATAAACATAAAATAAAGTATAATATATTTACAGAAATGAGATATTAAATTAAAGTCATATATATTTCTGTAAAAGTTTGATGATATACCCAAAATGTGGGCACAAAAAAAGACTAGAGTTACAGCTCTAGTCTTTTTATGTATTAATCAAACATCTTAAGAATAAGATATATTATAATTAATACAAGTAGTTTGATGATATTGCCCAAAATGATTTCACCTCCTTTGGAAGGCTGGGCACAAAAGAATTATACAATAATAGAATAAATTAATCAATAACATTACAAAACTAATGTTTATTTATTTCATATATAAAATTTATTAAAATAATTGCAAAAAATCCAAACTTATGATATAAATGATACAAGTAATTATGTGTGAGAAACAAGGAAAACGAGGTGAAAAAATGATAAAAGCTTATGCTAAATCTGATATAGGAAAAGTAAGAGAGATTAATCAAGATTATTACTATATATCCAATTCTTTAGACGAAGTACAATTATATATGTTAGCAGATGGGATGGGAGGATATAATGGAGGAGAAATCGCAAGTAAATTAGCAATTCAATCTGCCAAAAGTTATATAGAAAATAATTTTAAAGAGATAGAAAAAGATAAAGAAAGTATAATTCAATTAGTTGCAAGTAGTATGGAATATGCAAATATGGTAGTATATGAAAAATCAAGAGAAAACCAAGAATTAGAAGGGATGGGTACTACTTTAGAGGTTTGTCTAATATATAATAATAGGGCATTTATTGGACATATAGGAGATAGTAGAATTTATAGAATTAGAAAAGAATTTATGAGAAAATTAACACAAGACCATAGTTATGTTCAAAAATTGGTCAAAGATGGAACAATAACACAAGAACAAGCGGCACATCATCCACAAAAAAATATGTTAATGAAAGCATTAGGATGTAATGCTTTTGTAGAACCAGATGTTATGGTAAAAGGATTTTTAAAAGATGACATAATTATAATGAACTCAGACGGATTAACAAATTTAGTATCACAAGAAGAAATGTTTAAATGGGCTAAAAAAGATATTGAACAAGCACCAAAAGAACTTGTAAAATTGGCAAATGAAAATGGTGGCTATGATAATATTACAGTTATTGTTATAAAAAACATATAACAATATAAGCAATCCACATATAAACATATTAAGGAGAGATAAAATATGATTTTAGAAGGAAAAGTATTGGGGAATAGATATGAAATTATCGAAAAAGTTGGTAATGGAGGAATGGCAACAGTATATAAAGCAGAAGATAAAGTCTTAAAGAGAAATGTAGCAGTTAAAATTTTAAGAGATGAATTTACAACAGATGAAGAATTTATAAAAAGATTTGAAATAGAAGCACAATCTGCTGCAAGATTAGTCCATCCTAATATAGTATCTATTTTTGATGTAGGTGTTGAAGAGAATCTTTATTATATAGTAATGGAATTAATTCAAGGAAAGACCTTAAAAGAAATTATAATAGAAGAAAGAGGTCCATTACCATGGAAATGGTCTGTAAATGTAGCAATACAAATAGCTTCAGCATTAGAAATGGCACATAAAAATAATATTATCCATAGAGATATAAAGCCACATAATATAATAATAACAGAAGATGGAATAGCTAAAGTTACAGATTTTGGAATAGCTAAAGCAGTATCTAATTCAACTATTACAGCTTTTGGAACTACAATTGGTTCAGTACACTATTTTTCACCAGAACATGCGAGAGGTGGATTTACAGATGCAAAATCAGATTTATATTCATTAGGTGTTGTAATGTATGAAATGGTTACAGGAAAAGTACCATTTGATGCAGATACTCCTGTGTCTGTTGCACTAAAACATATGCAAGAAGACCCAGAAGAACCAATAGAATTGAATCCTAATTTACCAGGTGCAGTAAATAAAATTATAATGAAAGCATTAAAGAAAGATACAACTTTAAGATATCAAACTGCAAGTGAAATGTTATCAGATTTAAGAAGAGCATTAAAAAATCCAGATGGTGAATTTGTAGATGATAGAGAATATGACGAAACAGCTAAAACACAAAAAATAAATACAGATTTATATGGGAATATAGAAGAAGATTCAAAAGCTAAAAATAAAAAAGGGAAAAAAGAAGGAAGGTTCAAGAAATTTATAAAAGAACATAAAGCCTTAAGTATTGTTATAGGATTAGTATTATTATTTGCATTAAGTTTAGGCGGAACATTAGCTTTCTTAAATCTTACTAATCCACCAGAAGTTGAATTACCAAATTTAGTAGGAATGTCAAAAGAAGAGGCACAAAAAGAAGCAGAAAATTTAAAATTAAAAATTGAGATAAAAGAAGAAGAGTTTAATAAAGAAGTACCAGAAGGATTTATTATATCTCAAGACCCTAAATATATAGAAAAATATAATGTAAAAGAAGGAAGTACAATAACAGTAGTAGTTAGTAAAGGACAAGAAAAAACAAAAGTACCTAATGTAAAAGGAAAATCACAAGAAGAGGCTTTACAATTATTAGAAGCAGCCAACTTAAAAGCAGAAATAATTGAAGAAACAAGTAAAACTGTAAAAGAAGGATATGTAATTAGTCAAGAAACAGAACCAGATGAAGAAGTATTTGCTGGAGACACAGTAAAAATTCATATAAGTAAAGGAACAGGAATAAAACAAGTAAATGTTGTAAGTGTAATAGGTCAAAGTGAAGCAAATGCAAAAACAACATTGACAGGTTTAGGATTAAAAGTAAATGTTGCTTATGAAGAAGATACATCAAAAGCAGATGGTATAGTTTTAAAACAAAGTCTAGAAGGCGGAAAAACAGTTAATGAAGGGACAACAATAACAATAACAGTAAATAAAATAGCAGAAATGAAAGAAGTCTCTGTTACTGTAAATGTAAAATCTTTACTTGGTGGAAACATATATGAAGAAACTTCAAATACAACAAATTCATCAGGTGATAAAAAAGTTAAAAAAGTTAATCTAAAAGTTGTAGTTGGAAATGATACAATATATTCAGGAAAAGTAAGTGCATCAGAAACAAGTATAAAAGCAACAACAAAAGGAACTGGAACAAAAGAAATAAAAGTTTATATAGATGATGTTTTGAAAAATCAAGGACAAATAAAATATGGTGAAATGGCAACTTATACTGCTGAATAAGAAGTTGAATATACTGGAAATATAAAATTAAAATAAATAATTAAAAATAATAGGGAGCATATTAATCAAAATTAAAATTAGTTTTGAGAGGTATGTTTCTTTTTTGTAATTTGGGTTCATGATTTTGGGGTCGGAGGCAAAAATCATCAAAAATATTAATCATATTTAATTGAAAAATGAATAAAAAATGCAAAAAAGCAAAAAATATTATAAAATTCAGTTTACTTTTTTATAAAAAAAGCATATAATATATAAAAGAGGTGAGAAATATGTTAGTTGAATTTAGTGTGAAAAATTTCAAATCATTTAAAGATAAAGTTACTTTTAGTATGGAAGCTACAACGGGAACAGAAAATGAAGGAAATATTATAAATGTACCAAATATAAGTGAAAGAATTTTAAAAAGTACAGCAATATATGGAGCAAATGCATCAGGGAAAACTAACTTAATAAATGCTTTTACATCAGCAATATTGATGATAAGAAAATCAAACAATAGGCAAGTTGGAGAAAAATTAATGGAAATGGAACCATTTGCTTTTGATGAAAAGACTAGACAAGAACCTTGTGAATTTGAATTTGTTTTTTATATAAAGGAAATGAAATATATATATGGATTTATTGCAGATAAAGAAAGAGTATACGAAGAATATTTATACCAATATTTTACTGCAAAGCCTACAAGAATATTTGAAAGAACAAATGTAAATGAATATAAATTTTTACAAGCTGATGAAGGGAAACTAAATACTATAAAAAGCCAAAATATTGAGAATAAATTATTTTTAGCTACAGCAACAACATGGAATTATGACAAAACGAAAGAGCCATATTTATGGTTTGCTAATAATATAGATACTTATACAGGAGGAATGTCATTAAATGACTTTGCAATAGAATCATATAGTAATGATGATAATGAAAAATTGAAAAAATTCACTTTAAAATTGCTAAATGAGGCAGATATAGTAATAAAGGATTTTAATGTAGAAATGGAAGAGCGTGATGTGGATAGTAATATGTTAATGTTATTTAAACAATTGAATATTCCGGCAACGTTTACACCACAAAAACAAAGAGATTTAAAAATAAGGATGACACATGAAGTTACAGATGAAAGTGGAGATATAAATAATTATGAATTAAATTTAATTTATGAATCTTCAGGTACACAAATATTATTTTCATTTGCACCTATATTAAAGGATGTTTTTGAAAACGGAAAAATATTAATAATGGATGAAATTGAGAGAAGTTTGCATCCTACATTAGTAGAATTGATTATTAAATTTTTCCATAACCAAGAAATTAATAAAGGTAATGCACAACTAATATTCAATACACACGATACAAATCTATTATCTTTAGATATATTTAGAAGAGACCAAATATGGTTTGCAGAAAAAGATTCAAAGAAAGGAGCTACTGATATATATCCGCTTGACGACTTTTCAGTTAGAAAAAATGAAAATATTCAAAAAGGGTATTTAAATGGTAGATATGGAGCAATTCCTTTTGTAGCTACAGGTAATAGTCTATGGGAAGATTAGAAAATTTAAAACCAAGAGGAAGAAACCGTCAAAGTAGAAAAAGAAACTCTATTATTGTCATAGGATGTGAAGGAAAGAATAAAACAGAAGAAATTTATTTTAAAAACTTTAATAGTAGACAATGTATTATAAAATTTTCTACTGGAAATAGTACAGACCCGGTTGGAATTGTTAAAGATTTGATAAGATTTATAGAAAATGATATAGGAAAAGAAAAAGATGATAAATATTATGTGGTTATAGATACAGATATAAATCAAAATAAGCAAAGTCAAATAGATAAAGCTAGGGAATTAGCTATAGAAAATGGAATTGAATTCATAACTTCGATTCCAACATTTGAGTATTGGTATATATTGCACTTTGAGTATACAACAAAAATATATAATTCATCTGAAGCAGTTCAAAATGATATAAAAGAAAAAATAAAAGGCTATACTAAAAGTATGAATATATATAATCTTTTAAAAGAGAAAACAGATGTAGCTATAAAGAATGCTAAAGAAGTAGAAAAGTATCATTTGAAAGAAGGAAAATCTTTAGATAATGAAAATAGTAACCCTTATACAGGAGTATATAAAGTTGTAGAGGAATTAATAAGGAGAAATAAATAAAACCATAGGAGGCAATATGCAAGGAATAATAATAGAAAATATTTCAAATTTATATAGAATAAAAGCAGAAAATAAAATATACGAAGCAACAGCCAGAGGAAAATTTAAGCAAAATGAAATAACACCAGTAGTAGGAGATAATGTAGAATTTGAAATATTAGATGAAGAAAATAGAAAAGCTGTAATAGAAGAAATTGGAGAAAGAAAAGTATATATAAAAAGACCAAAACTTGCAAATATAACACAAATAATATTTGTAGTTTCTAGCAAAGACCCTAAGCCAGATTTATTAATGCTTGACAAGCAATTAGCATTTGCAGAATTTTTGGAAATTAATTCAGTAATTGTATTAAATAAGACAGACTTAGATAAAAAAGAGGAATTTAAAGAAATAAAGCAAATATATGAAAAAATTGGTTATAAAGTTATAATAACAGATGCGAAAAAGAAACAAGGAATAGAAGAATTAAAGGCAGAAATGAAAAACAATATAAATGCCTTTTCAGGAAATTCAGGAGTAGGAAAATCAACACTTATAAATGGCATTTTTGATAAAGATATAACAGAAGAAGGAGAGATTAGTAAAAGAAATAAGAGAGGAAAAAATACCACAACATCAATTAAACTTTATGAAATAGATGATAATACATATATTGCAGATACTCCAGGATTTTCAACTTTTGATATATCTGAAATAGAAAGTAAGAACTTAGAAAAATATTTTAGGGAGTTTAAAGAAAATATAATAAATTGTGAATTTGTTGGCTGTACACATATAAAAGAGGAAAATTGTGGAATAAAAACGGCAATACAAGAAGGAAAAATAGATATATCAAGATATAATAGGTTTTGTAAAATATATAATGAATTAAAAGAAAGAGAGGAACGAAAATGGTAGAAGTATCAACATCAATACTTAATGTAAAAAAAGGAGAAGAATCTAAAACATTTTTTGGACTAGAAGCTGGAAAAACAGATTATTTTCATATAGATGTTATGGATGGAAAGTTTGTGGAGAAAGATACATATCAAAAAATGTTAGAATATTCAGCATATATAAAAAGAATATCAAATTTACCTTTAGATGTTCATTTAATGGTAAAAGATATAAAATCAGCAATAGAAGATTTTATTCCAGTTGAACCTAATATTATAACTTTTCATTTAGAAGCTTGTAAAAATAAAGAAGAAGCAATGGAATTTATTAAATATATTAAAGAAAATAACTCAAAAGTTGGAATTGCAATAAAGCCAGAAACTAAAATAGAAGAAGTTTATGAATTTTTACCATATATTCATATGTGCTTAATAATGACTGTTGAACCAGGTAAAGGTGGACAAACATATCTTAGTGAAATGACAGAAAAAATAAAGAAATTAAAAGATTATATAGAAAAAAATAATATTGAGGTAGATATAGAAGTGGATGGAGGAATTAACTTAAAAACAGCTCCAGAAGTAAAAGGAGCAGGTGCAAATATATTGGTTGCAGGAACAGCTATTTTAATTGCAAATGATTATAAAGTTATAATTAAAGAATTAAAAGAAGAGGAATATTAGAGGGAAAAATATTAAATAAAATCTCAAAATTCAATTTATAAAAATTAAATTTTGAGATTTTATTTTTTGCTTTAAAAAGTATTAAAGATATTGAAAATGATTAACAAATATAAATAGAAATAATTTACTACAATATATTGCAATAATGTTGCTAATAGTATACAATTTAGTTATTCATATATGATAAATTATTATTAATATATGAGAATAAAAAATATTAATATGGTAAAAATATAATAAAATATTTAATTAATAAAAAATTTTACATAAAACAAAAGAAGGAGAAAGAAAATGAAGAAATGTAGTAAAAAAAGCAATGGGGGTATAACATTAATAGCATTAGTAATAACAATAATAGTTTTGTTAATATTAGCAGGAGTAAGCATATCAATGTTAACAGGAGATAATGGAATAATAAC
>USFW01000015.1 GCA_900553985.1 uncultured Clostridium sp. | reverse complement strand
AAAGAGCTGAGCAAATTAATGATTGAAAATCATCAATTTGCAACAGCCCCTTTTTATTTATTGGAATTTTTTTGTTTTAACATACGCCATAAGGTAGTACGGCTGACACCTAATTCTTTAGCAAGATCTTGTTTTTTCTTTTTAGGTTTAAGAAAAACCATAGAATCTTCATTTAATGTTTCATCAATAAGTTGTGAAATTTTTTCTTCTTTACTAGTTATATTTTGGAATATTTTAAATTGCTTTAAGTCTTCTTTGGTAATTTCATTTTTATCATTAAGAACTACAAGTCTTTCACAAATGTTTCGTAATTCTCTTACATTTCCTGGCCAAGAATATGAAGTTAATATTTGAGCAGCTTCTTTTGTTAATTTTGCAGGAGATTTTTTCATATCACAAGAGAATTTGTTAAGATAAAAATCAACCATTTCTTGAATATCATTTTGTCTTTCACGAAGAGGAGGAATATAGATATCAAGCAAATTTAATCTGTAATATAAATCACTTCTAAATTTTCCTTCTTCTATTTGTTTTTCAATATTTATATTAGTAGCAGAAATAACTCTTACATCAATAGGCTGAACAGAATTTCCTCCTATTCTTCTTATTTCATGTTCTTGTAAAACACGAAGAAGTTTAGCTTGAAGAGCCATTGGAATTTCTCCTATTTCATCTAAAAAGATAGTTCCTTTATGAGCTAATTCAAATAATCCCATTTTTCCGTTTTTAGAAGCTCCAGAGAAAGAACCGGCTTCATAACCAAATAATTCACTTTCTAGAAGGCTTTCAGGTAAAGCTGCACAGTTTATAGCAACAAAAGGTTCATTACTTCTATTACTTGCTTGATGAATACTATGGGCAAATAGTTCTTTTCCTGTTCCTGTTTCTCCAATAATTAAAACATTGGAATCTACTTTACTGTATTTATTTGCCATTTTTATATTTTCTTTAATAATATCACTTTTACCAATGATATTACTAAAAGAATATTTGGCGGTAAGTCCTTTTTCTCTAAGACTGTAACGAATTTTAGTTTCCTCTTTAAGAATTTCTTCAGAATTTTTTACAATAATAACTAGACCGCTGTTTTCAGTATCAACTAAAATAGGAGTATATTGAATAAAGAAGTTTCTTCCATCGTTTAATTTTAAAACTTCTTCATGTACACCATTTTCATCCATTGCCTGTTTCCATTTAAAATTTTTATTGACAATATCAATAGAATGTCCTTTAACAGCATCAATAGTAGATAAATGAAAAAATTGATAAGCTTGGTTATTGATTTGTTGAATAATACCTTTATTATCTATTGTGATAATACCATTAGAACTACTATTTATAATGGTTCTAAACATTGAATAACTCAATCTTTCTCTTTTTATTGTTCTTGCAGTATTAATAGCTTCTGTTAATGCAATTTCAATAGCTTCGTTCTTAGTTTTAATATGTATTCTTTGTAAATTTTTTTCATCACAGATTCCACATACAGTTCCTGCTCCAATATAAGTATCAGTATTTTTAGCTTCCGCAACTTCAATAGCTTTTTTAGTGCTTTCTTCATCTTTGACATCATATACATCAATTTTAGCATCACAAATTTTTTCTAATTCTTCTAAAGAATATATAGCTATATTGTGAACACATAAAGCAATTCTTTTAGATTTAAATTCATTTTTACTTGTTATTAAGGCATCTAAAATATCAAAACTGGTCATTTGTATTTCAATTATATGCTTTTTAGGAAAGAATTCTTTTAATTTATCACATGTCATCCCTCTGGCAATAAAGATGTCGGCATCTCCATTTTCTCCTAAAGATTTAGGTGTTCCAAATACATGAATTAATTTTATTTTTATATCATGTAAGTGTTTGTATTTTTGAATAACTTTTTCAAATTGTTCCTTCATATTTAAACGAGGGAGAAAAATTAATATTTTTACCATTAAAAAATCACAATAATAAGCTAGGAAGCCACTGATCTTAATCATGTGGAGGAATAGTTTTGCCAGCTTCCTTGTGCTTATAAGCTCCTTTTAAGATATTTTCCTCTTAATTTATTTGTGTATTATAATAATTTTTTTACTAAAAAAAACTCAACTATGATAATAGTGGTACTTTTATATTATATCATAGTTGAGTAAAATTTTCTATTTTATATTAGTGCAAAATTAATAGTTAATTAATCCTCAAGTAAAGCCCATGCACGTTTAACAACACGTTTTGTGTTAGCTAAAATTATTTCAGGATCTTCATCTCCCCAAGGTTTTACTTCAAAAGAAAGAACATAAGGATTTTTAGCGTTAAAGAATCCTTCTTCTTTTAAAACAGAGAAGAAATCTAATAATTCGTTTGTATCGTTTGCGCTGTTTTCAAAACCAAATCTTGGATGTTGATCTCCATAAGCTTCACATCCTTCTTTAACTACAGCATTTCCTATATGGAAATGAGTTATATAAGGTCTTAAAGTTTGAATAACAAATTTTGAAGATTCATAAGTAGTAGGGAAATGAGATAAATCAACCATTAATCCAAAATTATCATTTGTCATTCTCATATCTGCAGCGAATTTAGCAGCATAAGGAGCAGGTCCTATTAATGCAGCTTTATCCATATCGTAGTCAAAAACTTCTAATTCTACAATCATACCTTTTTTAGCAGCATAATCACATACATTTCTAGTAGTTTTTAAAAGTTGAGCATATGCTAAATCTTTAGTTTCTTTTTCCCATTTTCCAGCTAAAAATGCAATTCCTTTTGCTCCTAAATATTCAGCTTCATCAATAGCTTCTATAAGAGTTGCTTCAGCTTTTTTTCTTCCTTCTTCATCAATATCGTTAGGATTTAGTTTAGGTCCTAAAAGTCTAGGTTGTGCACCATAGCAAACTTTTAAATGTGATTGTTTAAGAAGTTTTTTAGCTTGATCTCTTGTTTCATCATCTTTAAATTTTGTAATTTCTATAGCATCGAAAAAATCGTCACAAGCTAATTTATAAATAGAGTCAATTACATCATATGTAGGGTGACTCATCCATTGAATTGTTCCTATTTGAAAATATTTATGAATAGAATCTCTCATTTTTAATCCTCCTGAATTTTTATGTTTTGTGATATTATTTATTTACTACATTAACAGGATTTCCTGCAATAAAAGCCTCAAGGTTATTCACAGCAATATCCATCAATCTTTTTCTTGATTCTTTAGGTGCCCAAGCTATATGTGGTGTAATGATACAGTTTTTAGCATTTAGAAGTGGGTTATTTCCTTTTATAGGCTCAGTAGAAACAACATCTAATCCAGCAGCAGCAACTTTTCCTGAGTTTAAAGCATCAGCTAAATCTTGCTCTACAATTAAAGGTCCACGTGAGTCATTTAAAATAATTACTCCATCTTTCATTTTAGCGATATTTTCTTTGTTGATTATTCCTTGTGTATTAGGGAATAAAGGACAGTGAAGAGCTATAACGTCAGATTGTTTTAATAATTCGTTTAATTCTACATATTTACAAGTTTCTGATTCTAAGCTTGGATTTTTATATTCGTCATATGCTAAAACTTTCATTCCAAGAGCTTGAGCTATTTTTCCTGTTGATTGTCCAATACGTCCATAACCGATTATTCCCATTGTTTTTCCATCAAGTTCAATTAAAGGATAATCCCAGAAACACCAGTCAGCATTATTTTCCCATTTTCCATTATGTACAGCTTCATTATGATGTCCTATATGGTGACAAATTTCTAATAAAAGTGCTATTGTAAATTGTCCTACAGCAGCAGTTCCATAAGTAGGTATGTTTGTTACAATAATTCCTTTTTCTTTTGCTGCATTAACATCAACTACATTATATCCTGTAGCAAGAACGCCTACAAATTTAATGCTTGGACATGCATCAAATAAAGCTTTAGGCATAGGAGTTTTATTTGTGAATACAATTTCAGCATCTCCTATTCTGTCTATAGCTTCCTGTACATTATTTAAAGATGTACGATCATAAACGACACATTCTCCAATTGTTTCTAATCCTTTCCAATCTAAGTCACCTGGATTTAAAGTAAATCCGTCTAATACAACTATTTTCATTTTTATCCTTCCTTTCTAATTTTATTAATTAATTTATTTTTTTACTAATTGCCATGCAGCGTTTAAAGTTCTTTTTGCATTAGCTATTACTAATTCACTGTCTTCATTTCCAAAAGGTTTTACTTCAAAGCTGACAATAGGACGTTTTTCTTTATTTAAAAATCCTATATCAAGAAGAATTTGAAGATATTTTGCTAATTCTTTAACATCATTTTCACTATTTGGGAATCCAAATCTTGGATGTGAATCTCCATACCCAGGGCATCCTTCTTTTATAACAGTGTTACCCATGTGGGCATGTTTTATGTATTCTTTTATAGGTATTAAATTTTCTTCAAAAGTTTCATGAAGCATTGGAATATGGCTGCAGTCAACCATTAATCCAAAGTTATTGAAATCTTTTGTAATGATGTCTGCATAACGTTTTACCAATTCTACAGGACCTATTAAAGATTTTTTATCAATGTCGTAATCAAAAACTTCACATAAAACTGGCATATTTCCTTTTGAAGCAGCATATTTACATAATTCTTTTGTAGAATCAATTAAAGCTTCAAAAGATTTTTCTTTAGTTTCTTCTTCATATTGTCCTGCTAAAAAAGAAAATCCTGCTGCATTTATTTCATATGCTTCATCAATTCCTTTTCTTAAAATATTAATTGCTTTTTGCCTTTCAATTGGATTTAAATGATTTATATTTAGACCATTTATTAATAGTAAAGGTTGTCCCCCATAGGCAACATCCATATGAGAAATATTTATCATTTCAGCGGCTTTTTTTCTAGTTGTTTCATCTTTGATATGAGTAATCTCAACTGCATCAAAATAATCATCAGTAGCAATTTTATAAAGGCTTTCTAGAATAGGCCCTTCTCCAGCAGCTAATCCATTATATGCCATATGTAAAATGATTCCTGTTTTCATATATTGTTTAAATGAAGCGTTCATTATTTTAACCTCTTATTATAATTTTATTTTTTAGTTATAACTTCTCTAGCTGCAGCTGCAATAGAGTTAACACCATAACCATATTTTTCTAAAAGAGCTTCATAATCTCCTGATTCAGCAAATTGAGTAGCTCCTATCGCTTTTACAGGAACAGGGTATTCAGAAGCAAGAATTTCAGAAACAGCACTGAATAATCCGCCTTGAAGACTGTGTTCTTCAACAGTAACAAAAGCTTTTGTTTTTTTAGCAAATTCAATAATAAGTTCTTTATCAATAGGTTTTACTGTATGCATATCTATAACAGCTGCATTAATTCCTTGAGCTTTTAATTCTTCAGCAGCTCCAATAACTTTTGATAATATTGTTCCAGTAGAGATAAGAGTAACATCTGTTCCATCTTTAACAACAATACCTTTTCCTATTTCAAATTTAATATTTTCATCATAAATAACTGGAACAGAAGCACGGCTTAGTCTTAAATATATAGGTCCGTTAAATTCGGCAGCAGCAAATACAGCTTTTTCTGTTTGAATAGCATCAGACGGAGTAATAACAGTCATATTTGGTATAGCTCTAACATATGCCATATCAGTTATTGCATGATGGCTGGCTCCATCGTAAGAATCAGACATT
Source organism: uncultured Clostridium sp. (assembly GCA_900553985.1). Taxonomy (GTDB): domain Bacteria; phylum Bacillota; class Clostridia; order TANB77; family CAG-508; genus CAG-269. Next base: position 29,483 of record USFW01000015.1, on the reverse strand, counting down.
CCAGTATAAGTTCCACATAATTTTACATTTAAATTGTCATATGCTATAAGACTTTGTATAGGATCTCCTCCTCTTCCTGCAAGGAAAACGGAAAAAGTATTAACAAAAGGAATTAATCCTTCACGAGCCATTCCAGCGGACATATTTACCATATTTAATTCACTGATTCCTATATTGTAGTATCTGTTTGGAAATTCTTTTCCAAAAACAATACTTTTAGTTGAGTTACCAACATCAGCTTCTAATGCTACAACGTTTGTATTATTTTTTCCTAATTTTAATAAAGCTTCTCCAAAAGCATCTCTGATAGCAATTTTTTTTACCATTATTTTGTACCTCCCAAAATTTCTTTTGCTTTAGTATAATCTTCATCATTAATAGCTTTTCCGTGCCATGTATTTTTACCTTCCATAAAATCAACGCCTTTTCCTTTTACAGTTTTTGCGATGATTATACTTGGTTTTCCATTAGAAGATTTAGCTTTTTCTACAGCTTCAGCAAAAGAAGCAACATCATGACCATCACAATGAATAACGTTCCATCCAAAAGCAACCCATTTTGCAGAAACATCTCCCATTGGCATAATTTCTTCTAAAGTCCCATCAAGTTGAACTCCATTGCTATCTAATATAGCTATAACTTTATCAACTTTAAATTTAGCTCCAGATAAAGCTGCCTCCCAAATGGCTCCTTCTTGTATTTCTCCATCTCCTAAAAGAACATATGTATACGAATTAATACCTTGATAACGATCAGCAAGAGCCATTCCTATTCCAGCTCCAAGTCCAAGTCCAAGAGGTCCTGTAGATAATTCAACTCCAGGAGTTTTATGAACACAAGGATGTCCTTGTAGGTTGCTGTTAATTTGTCTTAATGTTTTTAATTCTTCTTTTGGAAAGAATCCTTTTTCTGCAAGATTTAAATAAAGCATAGGAGCAGCATGCCCTTTTGAAAGGATAAAGTGATCTCTATCTTTTTTGTTTGGATTTTTAGGATCAATATTTAGAATTTCTTGATATAAAGTTGTTACAATTTCACAACATGATAAAGATCCTCCTGGATGTCCAGTTTGAATACTATGCAATAGATCAATTAAATCATTTCTGAATTTTAAACATAATGCATCTAATTCCTGTTTTCTTTCTTTTGTCATATTATTTTTGTATGATAAATATTTTTTAATATTTATCTATACACCCTCCTTTTTCTTATTTATTAAATAGTTTTTAAAAAATCTTGAATTTCTTTCATGCATAATACAGGACTTGATAGTACTGAACAATTAGTAATATTAGATATATCATTTTCTAAATGTGCCATAGATGCTTGAGCTAAAACAATACAGTCAAATCCTTTTATTGAAGCAGCATAACTTTTAATAATTTCATCATGTTTTTTCATATCCATTTTTTTTAAGTATTGGAATGCTTCAGTTAAGGCAACAGCTTCTATACGAGGCTTTGTATTAAAAGATTTTGTATCTTCTTGAATTTTTTCTTTTGTTGCCTTTAGAGCACTTTCTGCAGTAGCTAAAATAAGGATATTATTCCCTTCTACAGCAGCTTTTTTAGTAATAGCATCGTCAATTGCAATAATAGGTATTTTAATAAAAGATCTTATTTCTTTTATGGTAGGAGTTAGTGTTGAGCATGTAGTAACAATAAGATCAGCATTAGTAAGTTCAGCAGCTTTTACTATATAGAATAAACGATTTTTATTTTCTAAAGAAAATTTTCCTATTTCATTTGGATTATTTGCAAGAAAATCATCCCAAATATTGTGTATTTTTACATCTTCCTGCAAAAAGTCCTGCAATTGTTTGCTAAATGAAATAGCAAGGCTTTGTACTGTATGAATTAGAGCAATACTTTTCATAGTTAGTCTCCTTTCTAAATGTTTTAACCATATATTTTTTCTTTTAATGGTTTTAAGTGTTTGATTGCTCCTTGAGCAGCAGATTCCATACTAGGAATTTGGAAAATTTCAGTACAGAAATTACCATCATATCCGCATTCTTTAAAAGTTTTAAGAATTTTTTCAAAATCAAAACCACATTGTCCAGGGTATCTACGATTATTATCTGCTAAATGAACGTGAATATTATATTCACTATAATCACGAATAGCTTGATATAAATTTTTTTCTTCTAAATTAAGATGAAAAACATCCATCATTAATCTGAAATTAGGCCTGTCTACCATTTTTATCATATGAACAGCATCTTCTAATGTATTAATAAAATTAGTTTGCATAATAGTAACAGTTTCTAAAGCAATTTTTACATTCTTTAAAGCAGCATAATCACTAAGTTCTTGAAAAGCGGCAACTGCATATTGTTCAGTTTCTTCTTTTGTAAGCTGATTGCAGTATTGTCCTCTGATACGTCCGATATTAATATTTGCTCCTAAATAACTAGCAAAATTAATAATTTCTTTTGTTCTATTAATAGCTTCTTTTCTATTAGCTTCATTTGGATTTGTATAACTTAAACCTAATTGTCCAAAAATTTCTCCTGTACATACAAGGGCAATTTTTAAATTATTTTTTTCAGCTTCTTGTTTTACAGCTTTCCAATCAAGTTCTGATGGATTTAAAGTCATAAGCTCTACACCATCATATCCCATTTCAGCAAGTTCTTGAAAACTTTTTTCTAAAGGCCCTTGGTATGCTGTTACAGAATCAGCAATAGTAACATCTGGGGTTGCAACTTGATAACATAAATTCATATTAACATCTCCTTTGACAGATTTTTTAATATACATTAAAGCAATTTTTATGCCAAATAAAAAATACTGTAAATATTAGATTAAAAAGACTATAAAAAAATTTTTTTATAACCTGAAACATTTTAAAACAAAAACATTGTTTAAAAATGTTTCTAAAGTATGAAGAGAGTTTTTTAATAACGAAGATTTAAAAAATTTTTTGAAAATTTTAATAAAGATTATAAAAAAGAATATAAACAAATAAAAACTATTTTGAAACATATACGTTTCAAAATGTTTCTAGAAACAAAAAAAATTAAAAAATTTAGGAAAAAATATATAAAAGTTAAAAAAAATAAAATTAAAAAATTGTAATTAATTTAGAAAAAAGTAACTGTTATTTTAACATAAAATAAAAAAATAGAACATTGGCATATAAATTGCTTATTAAAAAAGCGAAAGAATTATTAAAAAGTAGGGGTGATAAAATGAAAAAAATGAGTATGAGACAATTATTACCAATTATAGCAGCCTTATTTGGAAGTGTATTTGCAATAGTAGGTTTTTTGCAATTAGGCTTTTGGAATAAAGTAGATGGTCCAATGCCTGGATTTTTTCCATCTATTATGGCAGTAGTAATGGTTGTAACTAGTATTTTGGCCTTTCTTCAATCATTAGATGAAGAAAAGAAAACAGAATATAAGAAAGAAGAAATTTTAGTTATTATGGCAGGAGTAGGAATATTTGCAGTGACATTTTTAATAGGTCTTCTTCCTACATTATTTCTTTATGTCATTTTATGGTTAAAAATTTTTGAGAAAGAGAGCTGGAAAAATACAATTTTAGTTTTAATGGTTACAGCTGCTATTTCAATAGGGGTGTTTTATCTTTGGTTAGGAGTTCAATTTCCAATGGGAGTGTTTGAATATATAATGTAAGGGGGATAAAATATTATGGAAAATTTTCAATTGTTACTTCAGGGATTTCATGTAGTTTTTACATTAGAAAATGTAAGTGTAGCTCTTCTAGGAGCTTTTTTGGGATTAATAGTAGGAGCAATGCCTGGTATAGGAAGTTTAGCAGGAGTTGCTTTACTGTTGCCTCTTACATATAAATTTAATCCAACAACAGCAATCATTATGCTTGGTGCATTATATTATTCTAATATGTATGGAGGGAGCTTTAGTGCTATTTTATTAAATATTCCAGGAGATTCACCAGCAGTTTGTACAGCTTTAGATGGTTATCCAATGGCTAAGAATAAAAATAGACCTGGACAGGCTTTATTTACAGCTAATACAGCTTCATTTATTGGTGGAACAATAGGTATTTGTATTTTAACATTTACAGGACCTTTATTAGCAGACGTAGGATTAAAATTTGGACCTTCTGAAATGACAGCTTTATTATTAATAGCAATGACTTCTATAAGTTGGCTGGTAGGAGAAAATCCAACTAAGGGAGTAATCATAACAATGTTTGGAATTCTAATGGCTACAATGGGAATGGATACTTTGTCAGGAATGCCAAGATATGATTTTGGAAATATTTATTTATTAGGAGGTATTCCTTTTACTCCATTTGTAATAGGAACAGTAGGATTTTCACAAGTTATTAGCCTTGTTAATGAAAGATTTAAAACTAATTCTAATGAAGGAATAAATACAAAATTAACAATAAGAAAAAGTTTATTAACAAGGCATGATTTCAAAAGGCTTCTTCCTCCTTCTTTACGTTCAGGACTTTTAGGAACTTTTGTAGGAGTTCTTCCAGGTGCAGGAGCAACAACAGGAGCATTTTTAGGATATGCAGTACAGCAGCAAATGAAGTCAGAAGAAAAATTAGGAACAGGAGCAATAGAAGGGATTGCAGCCTGCGAAGCAGCTAATAATGCAGCAGCTGCAGGAGCATTTGCACCGCTATTAGCTTTAGGAATACCAGGCTCAGGAACAGGAGCAGTATTACTTGGTGGTCTTATGATGTGGGGATTAAATCCAGGACCTTTATTATTTACAAATGAACCTGAATTTACTTGGGGACTTATAGCTTCATTATTTTTATCTAATATTTTAACATTAATGATTGCTATAGGAATTATACCATTCTTATTAAAGATATTATCAGTACCAGTAAAATTTATGATACCAATAATAACAGTTGTTTGTGTGGTTGGTTCTTATAGTTCAAGTTATTCAATGTATGGAGTTCTTGTAATGTTTATTTCTGGTATAGTGGGATATTTATTAACTAAAAATGATTATCCTACAGCACCAATGCTTCTATCATTTGTATTAACTCCACTACTTGAAACAAATATGAGAAAAGCATTTATTATTTCAAGTGGAAGTTTGAATATATTCTTTACTCGTCCAATTAGTTGTACATTAATGATTGTATTTTTATTATTAGTACTTACACCTATAGTAAAAGCTGTAATCAAAAGAAACAAAATAAAATAAATTATTTTAAGGAGGCAACATGATGAAAAGAAGAATAATAGTTTTATTGGCAGGTTTATTGGCTATTTTAATGATGGGTTGTGGAAGTAAAAATGAAAGTAACAAAGCTTACCAGCCAGAATCTAATATAGACTGGATAGTAACTAGTAGCCCTGGTGGAGGAAGTGATATATATACAAGAATGATTTCAGATATATTAACTTCAGAAAAATTTATAGGAGACAGTACTGTAATAGTTACTAATAAAACAGATGGAAACGGAGAAGTTGGTAGAAATGAAGTAGCACATTTAAAAGGAAAGAGAGCAGATAATACTTTATTAACTTTTAATAGTGGAGATTTAATTCCAATGATTCAAAATACTAAAAACCGTGCAGCTAATTTCAAAATTTTAGCTATTATGGCAGTAGATAAACAAATTTTATTAAAAAGCAAAGGAACTAAATATGAAACTTTTGTAGAAGCTATTGAAGCTGCTAAAAATGGACAAGAAGTTATTATTGGTGGATCAAAAGGTGATGATATAGAAACATATAAAGCTCTGTTAGAAGAAATAAAAGTATCTCCTGAAAAAATGAAATATATAACTTATAATTCAACAGGAGATGCTATAACAGCAGCTTTAGGTAATCATATTGAATTTGTTATAGCTAAACCAGCTGCTTCTACAGAATATATAACAGCTGGAGATTTATATCCCGTATTAGCTCTTTCAAAAGAAAGATATGCTGGAAGTTTAGCTGATACTCCTACTTTAAGTGAAATTGGAGATTATGCAGATGTAGAAGTTCCTGTATGGCGTGGAATTGCTGCTGCAGGTAACATGAGTGACCAGGCTGTTAAATTCTGGTCAGAAACATTTAAGAAAGTTTCTGAAACAGAAAAATGGAAAAAAGATTACTTAGAAAAAAATAAATTAATAAATAATTATTTAACAGCAGAAGAAGCTACAAAATATGTATCAGAATATGAAAAAGCTTATATGGAAGCAAAAGGAATAAAATAGAGACATCTTTGGAGGAAACAAAATGAAAATATTTATAGACACAGCGAACTTAGAAGAAATAAGAAAAGCAGAAAGTTATGGGATAGTAGCAGGAGTTACTACTAATCCTTCTTTAATAGCAAAAGAGCATGGGGATTTTGAAAAAATAATAGAAGAAATAACAAGTATAGTAGATGGACCAATTAGTGCGGAAGTAATTTCTTTAGAAGCAGAAGGAATGATAAAAGAAGGAATTGAACTAGCTAAAATACATAAAAATATAGTAATAAAACTTCCAACTACATTTGAAGGATTAAAAGCATGTAAAAAATTTAAAGAATTAGGTATAAAAACAAATCTAACTTTAATTTTTACTTTAAACCAGGCTCTTCTTGCAGCAAGAGCAGGAGCTTCTTATGTAAGTCCTTTCATAGGTAGATTAGAAGATACAGGTGTAGATGGAGTAGAACTTATAAGAAAAATAAGAAGAGTTTTTGATCTTCATAACATTGAAACAGAAATTATAGGTGCAAGTATAAGAAATGCTTATCATGTAGAAGAAATAGCTGAAGCAGGAGCTCATATTGGAACTTTACCATTTAAGGTAATAGAAAGTATGATAAAACATCCTTTAACTGATGCAGGAATAGAAAAATTTATTGCTGATTGGAATAAAAAATAATAAACTTATATTAAAAGGTTTAATAATTGAGGTAAAATTATGAAAAATATGAAAATAGTTGTCGCAGTTGATTCTTTTAAAGGAAGTGCAACATCAAAAGAAGTTTCAGAATGTATAGAAAAAGGAATAAAACATGTATGCAAAGATACTCTTGTAAAAAAAGTAGCTATTGCTGACGGGGGAGAAGGAACAGTTGAAGCTATAGTTGATTCTACTTCTGGAAAATATATGTTTGAAAAAGTTCATGGACCTTTAGGAATAGTAGTAAATGCAAGATATGGAATTATGGACAAAAATATTGCTGTAATGGAAATGGCAGAATCTTCAGGAATAAATCTAGTAAAAAAAGAAGAATTAAATCCTTTTGCAGCAAGCACATATGGAGTAGGAGAAGTTTTGAAATCTATTCTTGATAAAGGAATAAGAGAAATCTATATTGGTGTTGGAGGAAGTGCAACTAATGATGGTGGAGCAGGAATGCTTGCTTCATTGGGAGTTAAATTTTATGATATTGAAGGAAAAGAAATAGGCTATACTCCGGCAGAGTTAAAAAAAGTATCAAAAATAGATTTATCTTCATTTGATAAAAGAATACTAGAATCTAAGATAATAGTCTTATCAGATGTTCGTAATACTTTATGTGGAGAAAATGGAGCATCATATATATTTGGACCTCAAAAAGGTGCAAGTTCAGAAGATGTAAAAGAACTAGATAGCATTTTAAGAAATTATGGAAATATAATAGATGATTTATTAGGTAAAAAATATTCTCTTAAACCTGGAAGTGGAGCAGCAGGAGGTTTAGGATATGCACTTTTAAGTGTATGTCAGGCTAAATTTAAAGAAGGGATAGTAGAAATAATGAATTTAATAGATCTAGAAGAAACTCTTAAAGATGCAGATTTAGTTATAACAGGTGAAGGAAGGATAGACAATCAATCTGTTTGCGGAAAAGCTCCAGTAGGAATAGCAAAGACGGCTAAAAAATATAACATTCCAGTTATAGCAGTAGTGGGAAGTTCAGCTAGAAATTTAGAAGAAATTTATAAAAATGGAATAGATCTAGTATTAGATATAATAAATGAACCAATGGATTTAAATAAAGCAATAAAAGATGTAAAAGAACTTTTAGAAATTACAGGTGAAAAAGCAGTTCGTGCATTTTTAATTGGAAAAAAAACCTACTAAGTATAAGAGGGACTGTATATTTTACAGCCCCTTTTTATATTTAATTAAAGTGAAAGTTGGAGGAAAATAATGAAAAGAAAAGTAATGCTTTCGGATGGAACTTACATAGGAAATATGGGGATAGGAACATGGTATATGGGAGACTCTGTTCATACAAGAGATGAAGAAATAAAAAGTATAAGATATGCTTTAGATCATGGAGTGACAACAATAGATACAGCAGAAATGTACGGAAATGGCAGAAGCGAATTTTTAGTAGGAGAAGCAATAAAAGGATACGATAGAGAAAAATTATTTATAATATCAAAAGTACTTCCAAGTAATGCAGGAAGAAATAGAATATTTCAAGCGTGTGAAAATACTTTAAAAAGACTTGGAACGGCTTATCTGGATTTATATCTTCTTCATTGGAGAGGATCAGTTCCTTTTGAAGAAACAATTGAGTGTATGGAAGAATTAAAAAGAAAAGGTAAAATTCGTCGTTGGGGTGTATCTAATATGGATATTTATGATATGGAAGAAATATTAGAATGTCCTAGTGGAGAAAATTGTTGTGTTAACCAAGTATTATATCATCTTAGTTCAAGAGGAATAGAATATTCTTTAAAACCTTTTACAGATCGCCATAATATTCCTACAATTGCTTATTGTCCTGTTGCTCAAGGAGGAAGATTGAGAAAAAAATTATTAGATTCTAGTGCTGTAAAAAGTGTAGCTGATAAGTATAATATTACTCCTATACAAGTACTTCTTTCATTTGTTCTTAGTCAAGATAATATGATAGCAATTCCAAAAGCAGCACAGGTTAAACATATGAAAGAAAATATACAATGTCTTGAAATGAATTTTACTGAAGAAGATTTGGAGATATTAAATAGAGAATTTCCTGCTCCAACAAGAAAAGTACCATTAGATATAGAATAATAATTTATATGGAGGAATGTATGAAAAAGCAAGCAGTTATAATTACTTTAAAAGATTCAGTAGCGGTAGCAATTATAGATTTAAAAAAAGGTCAAGTTGCTTCAATGTTTATTGGAGATGGAGTTTTAGATGTAATATTAAAAGATGATATTAAATTTGGGCATAAATTTGCTATTAAAGATATAGAAAAAGGAGAACATGTTATAAAGTATGGAGAAAGTATAGGAATAGCTACTAAAAAAATTCTTATAGGAGAACATGTTCATGTACACAATGTAGAAAGTGATAGAGGAAGAGGAGATAAGATGTAATAAAATATCGCTTATAGAAAAAATATTTTAATAGTTAGACAAAAAATTGTGTATGGAGGAATTAATTATGAAATTTATGGGATACAAAAGATCTGACGGGAAAGTAGGTATTAGAAATTATGTATTAATATTAGCAACAAGTGTTTGTTCAAATAAATTAGCAGCAGATATTGCTAATACAGTTGAAGGAGCAACTCATATTAATAATACTTTTGGATGCTGCCAATTAGGAGCAGATGCAAGACTTACATTAAAAACAGTAGTAAATACAGGAATTCATCCAAATGTAGGAGCTGTTGTAGTAGTTGGACTAGGATGTGAAGGAACAGAACCTTTAGAAGTATATAACGAAATCAAAAAAACAGGAAAACCTGTTGAAGTAATTACTATCCAAGGTGAAGGTGGAACATTAAAAGCATTTGCTAAAGGAGTTTCAATAGCAAGAAGATTTGTTCAAGAACTATCTTTAACTCCAAAAGTAGAATGTGACATTACAGATCTAATTCTAGGAATGGAATGTGGAGGATCAGATACAACTTCAGGACTTGCTTCAAACCCTACTTGTGGAGTTGCTTCTGATAAACTTGTAGCACTTGGAGGAACTTCTATTCTTTCTGAAACAACAGAATTTATAGGTGCAGAACATGTAGTTGCTAGAAGAGGAATAAATGAAAAAGTTTCTCAAGATATCTTAAATCTTGTTAGAGGATGCGAAAAAAGAGCTATGGCTTTAGGAGAAGATATAAGAGGTGGACAACCTACTCCAGGAAACATTGAAGGAGGATTAACATCAATAGAAGAAAAATCTTTAGGATGTATCCATAAATCTGGAACAGCTTCTTTTCAAGGAGTACTTGATTATGCAGAAATTCCTTTAGGAAAAGGATTATATATAATGGATACTCCAGGACAAGATATAGAATCTATAACAGGAATGGTTGCAGGAGGGGCTCAAGTTATAATATTTACAACTGGAAGAGGGACACCAACAGGAAATCCAATAGCACCAGTTATTAAGTTAACTGGAAATGCATTTACATATAAAAATATGGAAGATAATATAGACTTTGATGTTTCTGAAATAGTTTCTGGACATAAAACAATTCAAAAAATGGGAGAAAAACTATTTGATGAAATAATAGAAGTATGTAATGGAAAAATAACTAAAGCAGAAGCTTTAAAACATAGAGAATTCTGCATTTATAAAATGGCACCAACATTTTAAAAATAATTTATAAAAAATTATTATTTAATAAAAATATGGAGGCTTTATGTTATATTTTTTTATTACAATTTTAGTTGGAATTATAGGTTCTCATATTGCTGTTAAGTTGAAATTTCCTGCAGGAGCAATGATTGGTTCTCTTTTTGCTGTAGCTATTTTTAATATTGTTACTGGAGATGCCTATCTACCTCAAAGTGTTAAACTGATAACTCAAATTGCAACAGGAACTTTTATTGGAGCAAAAATAACTAAAGAAGATGTAAAGGGACTTAAAGATATTTTTTTTCCAGCATTTATTTTAGTAACTTTTATGTCTGGTTTTAATTTTATTATGGGATTTTTTATTTATTATACAACAGATATTGATATGGTTACTGCTCTTTTTGCTACTGCTCCAGGAGGAATAACAGATATGAGTATAATCTCTTATGATTTTGGAGCAGATGCATCAAAAGTAGCAGTACTTCAACTTATTCGTTTGATTTCTGTAGTAGGAATTTTACCATTTTTTATAAAATTTATAGTAAAAAAATTTAATAAAGGTAAAAAAGAAAGTATCTCTGTTTCAGAAATTATTGAGGATACTTCAAAAGAAAAATTATTTTTTAGTCATATGTTAAAAAATTTTTTGATTACTATTTTTATAGGAGTGGTAACTGGAATTATAGGTCTGTTTTCTGGAATACCAGCAGGGGCAATGAGTATTGCAATGACAGGAACTGCTCTTTATAATATTTTTTCAAGAAATGCTTATATACCTTTAAAGTTGAGGCAATTTATACAAACTCTTGCAGGTGCATTAATTGGAACTAAAATGACATTAAAAGATATTATAAGTTTAAAAGAAATTATGGTTCCAGTTGTAATTGTTATAGTTGGATTTTGCCTTATGAATATTATTCTTGGAATAATAATTTATAAGATTACAAGTTTTTCAATACAAACATCGCTTTTTTCATCAGCCCCAGGAGGGATATCAGATATGGCAATTATTGCTGGAGAGCTTGGAGCAGATACTCCAAAAGTTGCTGTTATGCAATTTTGCAGACTTATTGCAGTAATAGCATTTTATCCTATACTTATAAGAATTATTTCACAATATTTTTAATAATGAAAAATTTAAAGAATATCTTAAAATTACTAAAAATGAACAGTATCATATTAACTGTTTCTTTTTTGTGTAAAAGAAAATCATTTACTTTGTGTATTGTACTCTTCTTTAAAATCTAAAAAATAAAAAATGATAGAACTATAAGGGAGAGTAATCTAAAAAATAGCTTGAAATTTAAATTCTTAGCTATTAAAGAAATATCGCTTGAATATAGTTATTCTGTTAAATTTCTTTGTGAGATTTGGAAAATTAACAGAAGATTATATTGCAAATGGTAAAAAAAACTCCTTTAACTCATGAAATAGAAAATGAAACCATAAAAGAAAAAATTTTAGAAATACATCATTTAGTAAATAAAATTTATGGTTTCCGTAGAATAACTATGACTATTAATTATCAGATGAATAATAACTATAATTATAAAAAAATACATCATTTAATAAAATATGAGCTGAAAATATCTTTTGAAATAATAAGGAAAGAAATATACTCAGAATTTCATGGAGTATAAAGTGGAGAATATATTAAATAGAAAGTTTTCAATGAATACTTCACTATAATATAAAAGAAATTAAATATGGAAAAAATAAAAAATCTACATGTATGCAACTCTAGATTTATATGATAAGTCTATTTTATTATATTCTATTTCAGACAAACCTAATATAAAGCTAGTATTAAATGTATTAAGAAATAGTTTTACTTTAAAAAGAAATTCTGATTTGATTTTATATAGCAATAGAGGAAGCTATTTACTTTTTTTAGAGTATAGAGAAGCATTAAATAAAACTCATAGAGTATGTCAAGGGTAAGTAAATGTCTAATAGACAATAGATTAGTGGAAGGTTTACTGTTTAAAGAAATAAAGAACTTTAGAAGAATTAAAGAAAAATATATCTGAATATATAAAACTTTACAAAGAAGAAAGATTACAAAAAAAATAGAAAATAAAAGCTCTTTAGAAAATAGGAAATTTAAAGAAAAATTAATAAATACAAAAATATTATCTTAAGTTAACAGCTTTATTGATATGGAAAATTATTGACAGCTGAGTATGTATAATATATAATGAAAACACAATTCAATAAAAAAAGATTGCTAGGGGAGCCGAAAGGCTGAGAAAGAATTATATCTTGACCCTTGGAACCTGATATGGTTAATACCAGCGTAGGGAAGCAAAATTTTAATTCTTATTAAGTTTAATTGATATAATCATAATAAGAAAAAATATTTGGCTCTGTACTTTGGTACAGGGCTTTTTTTATTATAAAATTCAAGGAGGAAGTTATGTATTCAACACAAATGGAAGCTGCAAAAAAAGGTATTTTTACAAAGGAAATGGAGATTGTAGCAAGAGATGAACAAATGTCAAAAGAAGAGCTTATGGAAAAATTAGCTAAAGGTTCAATAGTAATTCCAGCTAATAAAAATCATAAAAATATTTATCCAAGAGCAGTAGGAGAAGGAACAAGAACAAAAGTAAATGTAAATCTTGGAGTTTCAGAAGACTGCTGTGATTATTGTGGAGAGATGGTAAAAGTTCAAAAAGCTATAGAATATGGTACAGATGCTATAATGGATTTAAGTACATTTGGAGATACTAAAAAATTTAGAAAAGAATTAGTTGAAAAATCTTCAGTTATGTTAGGGACAGTACCTATGTATGATGCTGTTGCAAAACTTGGAAAAAATATAAAAGATATGACTGTTGAAGACTTATTCAAAGTAGTTGAAGAACATTGTGAAGATGGAATAGATTTTTTAACAATTCATGCAGGTCTTAACAGAGCTTGTGTAGATAGACTTAGAAATACAAAAAGACTTACAAAAATAGTCAGCCGTGGAGGTTCTATACTTTTCCAATGGATGATATTAAATGACAAAGAAAATCCTTTCTATGAACATTACGACAGACTTTTAGAAATTTGTAGAAAATACGATGTAACTTTAAGCTTAGGAGATGGATTAAGACCTGGAAGTATAAAAGATTCAACAGATGGTCCGCAAATTCAGGAATTAATAATTTTAGGAGAACTTACAAAAAGAGCCTGGGAAAAAGATGTACAGGTTATGATTGAAGGGCCTGGACATGTTCCAATGCATGAGATTGTTACAAATATGCAATTAGAAAAAAAATTATGTCATAATGCTCCATTTTATGTATTAGGGCCATTAGTCACTGATATAGCTCCAGGATATGACCATATTACAGCTGCAATTGGAGGAGCTATTGCTGCTTCATCTGGAGCAGACTTCCTTTGTTATGTAACTCCTGCAGAACATTTAAGACTTCCAACTTTACAAGATATGAAAGATGGAATAATGGCATCAAGAATAGCTGGACATGCAGCTGATATAGCAAAAGGTTTAAAAGGTGCAAGAGATTGGGATAATAGAATGAGTAAATATAGAGGAGAACTTAACTGGGAAGGGCAATTTAAAGAATGTATTGATCCAGAAAAGGCAAAAGAGTACAGAGCATCTTCAATGCCACTTGTAGAAGAAAAAGTTTGTACAATGTGTGGAGATTTATGTCCAATGAAGAGATGTAATGACATCTTAGACTAATTTTATACCTAAAGTATTTTTAAGTAAAAAGGAAAAAAATTAGTTTTCTGAAGATATGAAATTATTTCTGTTATAGAGTTAAAGAATATGAAGAAAGTGCAGTTTCTGAATAAGGAGCTGCACTTTGTTATTTTAATATTCATAATCTTTTTTATAGAAAATATAATAGTATATAAATTCCCCTATCCCACCCATTTATCAGTTAATGTCTGGTAAAAAATTATAAAAAATAAATTATACTCTTGTAACAATACTGAGTATATCTTTAAATTATTGTTCTACTCCGTTAAACTCTTTTATTAAATGTATTTTGTCAATTCCATTCTCCATTGACTAGAGATAACATTCACTCTGATAAATACCTTTTTTATTAATTTTCTAATTCTGTTATCCAGTTTAATTCTTGAATTTTCATATCAGTTTCCCTTAAAATTTTTGAAAGTTTATCTATTTCCTTTTGTTTTTCACTTATATTTACTGTACTCAAAATTTTTACTTCAGTATTTGAATATCTATCTATTTTTTCACTGGCTTCTTTTAAGAATTCTCTCTTTACAGAAAGATTTAATGCTAAGACATCTCTTTCTGCAATTAAGTCTGTAATAGTTTTATCTCCATAGAAAGTTTTACAGTTTGTTCTGTTTATTTTTTTTATAAGAATTTCAAGCTCCGATAAGTTAGAATTTAGTTCTAGTAGTAGATTCTCAGGATTTTCAGAAGGTTCTTCCCCTTCTTGTACTTTAGAATTTCTTAAAAGTCTTTCTTTTAATTGAAGTATTTTTTTCTTTAAATCAGCTCTAATATTTAATGCTTCTGCTAGTTTCATTTGAAACCTCCTTTGTGCCATGAAAAGTAAAAAAATGTTTTTTATAAAAGAATATTATTTATATTTTAATTATAGCATAAATTTTAAAGCTTATAAAAAATAACTTTCTGCTAAATGTCAAAATAAATGTATAAAAAACTTTCTCATAGTTTTAATAAAAAATTAAGAGATTATAGATTATTTTTTCTTCTGAAATCTTTCTAGGAAAACTACTTGCTAAGTATAAGAAATAAAGGAATAAATAATAGGTTTAAAAATTTACTAAATGTTGTAATAGAAAAGTAAACTTAAGTTTTGTGGTTAAAAAGAAAGATAGAGTTTAAATTTAAAAAGTAGGGAGCAGTTAATGGTGAAATAATGTATGTAGTATTTATTTTTTAAGGGAAAATTCAAAAAATTAATATTAAATTGATTTTTAGGAAAAAAATGAATATAATATAAAGGTTATAATATATTTTGGAGGGTAGAAATTATGCCAATTATTTTTTTTGTGATTAGTTTTTTTTCATCACTTATAGGGTCAATTTGTGGTATAGGCGGAGGAGTAATTATTAAGCCTGTTTTAGATGCTGTTGGAGTAATGAGTGTATCAGCAGTTAGTTTTTTATCTGGTTGTACAGTACTTTCAATGTCTATAATATCAGTTTTTAAAGCTTTGAGAGGCGGGACTGCTAAAATAAATACCAAACTTACAACATGGTTAGCATTAGGAAGTGTTTTTGGTGGAGTAATAGGAAAAGTATTATTTCAATATATTAAAATGGCATTTGCTAATGAAAGTGTACTAGGAATGATACAGTCAATATTATTAATAATAATGACTGTAGGAACATTTATTTATACTTTAAAGAAAAGTCAAATTGAAACACATAAATATGAAAATAAAATTCTATGTTTTGTAATAGGAGTAATTTTAGGAGTTTGTTCTTCATTTTTAGGTATAGGTGGAGGGCCTATTAACTTAGTAATTTTAATTTATTTCTTTTCAATGGGAACAAAAGAGGCTGCAATAAATTCAATTTATATAATTCTTTTCTCTCAAATAGCAAGCTTAGTACAAAGTATTATAAAACAAACAATACCAGATGTTGAATTAATGTTTTTAGTTATTATGGTATTAGGTGGAGTATTAGGAGGAATGGCAGGAGGAATAGTAAATAAAAAAATTTCTGAAGAGAAAGTAGATAAACTATTCTTAGGATTAATGGGAGTGATTATACTTATCAACATATACAATGCTTATATATTCGCAATAACTAAGTAAAATATTTTTAAAATTTAATAAGTGTGTAGAGAAAAAAACCCGCAAAATTTTGTGGGTTTTACTTTTATTTATCATTTCTATTTTTTAAAAGTAATGATAAAATAAAAAAAAGAATAAGTTATTATATCTTATTAATTAAAAGATTTTATTTAAAAATACAAAAAATGGAAAGAATTTTTAAAATTTAAAAGATATTATTTTTATTTAAGTGTTAATGGAAATAGATAAAATAATTTATAAAAGGAGAGAAAATTGAAAAAAGTAGCTTTTATATGTGTGCATAATTCTTGCAGAAGCCAAATAGCGGAAGCTCTAGGAAAACTTTATGGAGCTGACGTTTTTGAAAGTTATAGTGCAGGAACGGAAACAAAACCACAAATAAATCAAGATGCGGTAAGACTTATGAAAAAAATCTATGGAATAGATATGGAAAAAATTCAAAAATCTAAACTTTTAGAAAATATTCCTAATGTAGATATAGTTATAACAATGGGATGCAATGTAAATTGTCCTTTTCTTCCTTGTGAATATAGAGAAGATTGGGGTTTAGATGATCCAAGCGGAAAATCTGACGAAGAGTTTATAAAAGTTATAAAGATTATAGATTCAAAAATAAAAGAGCTGATTAAAAAATTAAGATAAAAATTTTATATAAAAATTAAATATAGATGAAAAAAGAGAGGTAAAAAATTTTTGCCTCTCTTTCTTCGTATTCTAAAATAATTTTATAAAACATTATTTTCTTGTGAAAAAGATTTAACCATTTCTAAAAAATATTTATGAACAGAGAAATCTTTCGTTAATTCTGGGTGAAATGAAATTGCAAGCATATTTTTTTCTCTTACAGCAACTATTTTATCGTCAACCCTTGCTAAAACTTCTACTCCTTCTTTTACTTTTTCAACATAAGGAGCTCGTATAAATGTCATTTCTACTTTTTCATCAATTCCTTTAAAATGTTCGTATGTTTTAAAGCTTCCAAGTTGACGTCCATAAGCATTTCTTTTTACTGAAATATTCATTGTGGATAAATGCTTTGTTTCATCATTTACAAGTTCTTTTGCAAGTAGTATCATTCCAGAACAGGTACCAAAAACAGGAAGTCCTTTTTCTATTTTCTCTTTCAAAATATTTAAAATATCAAAATCTCTTAATAATTTTCCTATAGCGGTACTTTCTCCCCCAGGAAGAATTATTCCATCTATATTTTCTAAATCTTGTTTTGTTTTTATATAAATATTGTCTACTCCTAAAGTATCTAATATATTTTTATGTTCTAAAAAAGCACCTTGTAAAGCAAGTATTCCTATTCTCATATTAATATCCTCTATCAGCCATTTTTTCTTCTTCTTTTAAGCTATATACATTGATTCCTACCATAGCTTCTCCCAAATCTTCTGAAACTTCTGCAAGAATTTTTGGATTGTTATAATTAGTTACAGCTTTAACAATTGCTGCTGCTCTTTTTGCAGGATCTCCTGATTTAAAGATTCCTGAACCAACAAACACTCCATCACATCCTAACTGCATCATTAAAGCTGCATCAGCAGGTGTTGCTACTCCTCCTGCAGCAAAATTTACAACAGGAAGTTTTTTATTTTCATGTACATATTTTAATAGTTCATAAGGAACACCTAATTCTTTTGCACAATTATATAATTCAGATTTATCAATTCCTGCTATTCTTCTTATTTCTTCATTCATTCTTCTCATGTGTTTTACAGCTTCAATGATATCTCCTGTTCCAGGTTCTCCTTTTGTTCTTATCATGCTTGCTCCTTCTTGAATTCTTCTAAGAGCTTCTCCAAGATTTTTAGCTCCACATACAAAAGGAACTTGAAATTTTGTTTTATCAATATGAAATCTATCATCTGCAGGAGTTAACACTTCACTTTCATCTATATAATCTACTTCTAATGATTCTAGTATCTGAGCTTCTACAAAATGTCCTATTCTTACTTTTGCCATTACTGGAATTGATACGGCTTTTTGAATTTCTTTTATCATTTTAGGATCTGACATTCTTGCAACTCCACCAGCTTTTCTAATATCTGCAGGTACTCTTTCCAAAGCCATTACTGCACAAGCTCCAGCTTTTTCTGCAATTAAAGCTTCCTCTGGAGTAGTTACATCCATAATAACTCCACCTTTTAACATTTGTGCTAAATTTTTATTTAATTCGTATCTAGACATTTTCTCTCTCCTTTGTTATATGTGATAGTTGATAATTTAGATGTTTTTTAACCAGTACTGATGTTAATCCTATTATTACAAAATTACAAAAAATATTCAATCTTTGTAACAAAAATTGTGTTAGTACACGTAGAGAAATTTGATTGTTTTTTCATAAAAATTTTAGAATTTTTAACTTTGTAGCTATAGCTTTTTTCATCATATTAATCTGATGAAATATTTATAAATAAAGTAAATAACGATATAGATTTTAACAAAGTATAGCTATTTTTCTTTTTGTGTGCCAAAATTTTTGTAATATAATTTTATTTTGAATAGAAAAATGATAAAATATAAATTAAAATAAATGATGAAATTTATGGAGAAATATATGGAAAAAATAAAAATAGAAATTGAAAAATACATACCTTTTAATGAACAAGAGGAAAAAGATAAAAAACTTATACTAGAAATTCTTGAAAGAGAAAATGATATTTTGACAAGAAATAATAAAAAATATCATTTTACTGTATCAGCATGGATTGTAAGTTCAGACAGAAAAAAAGTATTGATGTGTTATCATAATTTATATAATTCTTGGGCATGGCTTGGAGGTCACGTTGATGGGGATAGTAATTTAAAGAGAGTTATATTGAAAGAGGTAAAAGAAGAAAGCGGAATTACAGATATTAAATTTCTATCAGAAGATATTTTTTCTTTAGAAATACTTACTGTAAGTGGTCATATAAAAAGAGGGGAATATGTTTCTTCACATCTTCATCTAAATGCAACATTTTTATTAGAAGCAGATACAAATTTAAAACTTTCAATAAAGCCTGATGAAAATAGTGGCTTGGAATGGATAGATGTAGATGATATTTCAACAAAATCAACAGAAAAATGGTTTGTTGATAATATTTATTCAAAATTAACAAAGAAAGTAAAAAAATATATAAAACTATAATTAAAAGTACCTAGTTTTATTGAAAAACTATCAAATTAATCTTAAAAGTATAAAATTTATATAAAAAACTATCAAAAACTATTAAAAAGTGTTAAAATGATATAAAAAGAAAGGAGAAAAATTTTATGCTTTCTGAAGAACTATTAATTTTAATAAAAAAAATTCAAGAAATCAAAGCGGAATCTCAAAATATAGAAGTGAAATCTGCTCATAATGGTTGTCCTAAAAGATTATATGATACCTTATCAAGTTTTTCAAACCAAGATGGTGGTGGGATAATTATTTTTGGTTTAGATAAAAGACAAGGTTTTGAAGCAGTAGGAGTCTATGATTTGCAAGATTTACAAAAAAGTATAACAGAGCAGTGTAATCAAATGGAGCCGTCAGTAAGAGGTATATTTACCTTTGCTGAGTATGAAAATAAAAATATTTGTGCTTTAGAAATTCCCTCAGTGGAATTAACAGAAAGACCTTGTTATTATAAGGGAGCAGGTAAAATTAAAGGTTCATATATAAGAGTTGGTGATGCAGACCTTCTAATGACAGATTATGAGATATATAGTTATGAATCTTATAAAAAGCATGTTCATGATGATGAAAGAGAAGTTGAACGTATAGACTTGTCTTATATGGACATAGATAATTTGAATAAATACATAATAGAAAAAAAGCAAGAAAAACCTAAATTTTCAAAATTAAACGAAGAGCAGATTTATGAAATGCTGAATATAAAAAGAAATGGCAAATTTACTTTAGCAGCCGTTATGAATTTTTCTTTATATCCTCAAGGAAGTTTTCCACAGCTTGGAATAACAGCAGTAGTAGTACCTGGATATAATATAGGAGAATTAGGAAATTCAGGAGAACGTTTCATAGATAATAAAAGAATAGAGGGAACTATTTCTGAAATGCTTGAAGAAGCAATGTTTTTTTGTAAAAGAAACATGAAAATAAAAACAATAATAGATTCTGAAACAGGGAAAAGAAATGATAGAACAGAATATCCTGTTAATGCTGTAAGAGAAGCAATACTTAATGCTTTAATTCATAGAGATTATAGTGTGCATACTGAGGGAACACCTATACAGATTAATTTCTTTGCTGATAGATTGGAAATTCATAGTCCTGGAGGATTATATGGAAGAATGACAGTAGAACAGCTTGGAAAAGCAAGACTTGATTTAAGAAATCCCACTTTAGCAACGATGGCAGAAAGTTTAAATCAAGCTGAAAATCGCTATTCAGGTATTCCAACTATAAGAATGGAAATGAAAGAGTATGGACTTCCTGAACCTGAATTTAAAAATGGAAGAAATGAATTTATAGTCACTTTATATAATAAAAAAATAGAACAAGAAGAACTTTATTTAACATTGGAAGATAAAATTGTAGAGTTTTGTAAAGAGGCAAAAAGCAGAAAAGAAATAGCTAAATTTTTAGAAATGAAGACAACATCTTATGCTTATAGCAAATATATATTACCACTATTAAAACAAGGAAGACTGGCTATGACAATACCAGATATTCCTGCAAGTAAAAATCAAAGATATTATAAAGTTAAATGACTTTTCTTTGTGAAAATGATGTAAAAATATAAAATACATTAGATTTAATATGGGTGTAAAGAAAAGTCTGGAAATAAAATAATAAATGTTTTAAATAGCTTTCTACGATAAAATTAAAAATCATAGAAAGCTATTTTTTTAATATTTCTTTAAATCTATCTTGAGCATATAGGTGATATCTATTAAGTAGCTTTTTTCATTTTCATATTCTTTAAGATCTTTATAATAAAAAAGTTTATATTTTCATCTATAACTAAGTGGAACAATATTATATTTTAAACATTCTTTAAATATTATTAATTTTTCAACTCTTCCGTTGCTATCTTGAAATAAATGAATATATTTTTTATGTTTCATTTTATAAGTTTTAATTATAAGTTTTAAAATATTTAAAAAATCATTGAAATTATAATAATTGGAAAAGCTACATATAAAAATATTACATAGATAGAACTTCCCAAGAGGATAAGAATTCCTCCTATGATTCCACCAATAGTAATAATACCAATTATAGAATATTTAGTACCAAGCATTGAAAATCTTAATATTTTAGGAAAAGTTATATGCCAAAAAACTTCTTTTGGTTTTAATGCATTTTTAGTTCCTAAATTATAAGCAGCTATCCTTATTTTTAGTAATCTTTTTTCTTTCTCTCTTATTTTTTCCTTTTCTTCATATTTGCTGTCAATTTTTTGTGATATTCTTTTAAATATTTTTTTCAAGAATTTTATCATAAAAATCCTCTTCCTTTAAAATTTTATATAGTGTAGTCATAAACATAAACTTGAATATCATTTTTGCATAATGTATCTATGATAATAGGCTCTATATTCTCCCATTTTCCTCCAGCAATTCCGCACCCTATTCTCGGCATATGGACTGATACTTCATTTCCTTTTATGGAATCAGAAACTTGTTGCAGACATTTTTTAAGAGCTTCATATCTTACAGCTATAGGATTAACAAAGCTCACAAAGTTTTCTTGAGCTATCATATTAACCACAACTATATCCTTTTCTACAGGAACAAATTGGATCTCTCCAAGTTTTCCTTTTCCACTTCTTATCCACTCTTTGTACTGCTTTTCAGGTTCATTCCATCTTTTAGAAATTGCAAGGACAAAACCACCACCCCAACGACCTTCATCATTGCAGATATGAACTATTACTTTATTACCAGAAATTTTTGGGTATACTGCATTTCCGTTTAAATAAATAATATTTTTCATTAAATTACTCCTCTATCTTTTTGAGCATTTTCTAATAATATGCTTAATTTTTTCTATTGGAATAGTCATTTCTTTTTCTGGGATATATTCTATCTTAACTACTTCAGCTGTAGTTTCGTGATTATCATCCCATACAGGAACGACTACCTTATCTCCAACATCAATATTATCAAAATCAGAGATATAGTTATAAGTTTTATGTCCATCTTTAAATTTTACATGGCATAAAATTATATCATCATGACTTTTTCCGTATACAGCAGGGCTTAATATTTCCCCGCATCCATAGAAAGATATAAAGCTATAGATAGCTTCTGCAAAATCTTCCCAACCATAAGGAAGTCCTTTTTTATCAAATATTCCTGAAATTTTTTTCTCTCCGCCATTTCTTAAAGTAGCAGTTATAGTATATTTTCTTTCTTCAAAAGGCATAATTTTTAAATCAAAATATTTTTCTTCTATTACATCTTTTTCTAAAAGTGAGTCTATATCTAAACCATCAAGGATATCATCTATCTCATTTTTAGAAGTATATTTCTTAGAAACAGTGCAGCCTAATCCAATATCTTGAATATGTTCTATAGTTTTAGTTTCTCTGTCAACAATTAGTCTTTCTGTATAGTTCCAATCAAATGGTTTTTTTTCTTTATCAAATGCTCTTTTAGTATTTATTTTTGTAATTCTATGATAATCAACAACAACTCTGTCTATTATATTCTCTTCAAATTTTGCATCAAATAAAAATAGATCAGGTATTTTTAAAGCTTTACGGATTTTGTTGGAAATATATTCCTCGTGGTTAATATCATCAATAAAAATGAAGTGATTGTTAAACTTATAGATTTTTCCCTCTTGATTGATTATTTCTACTGTCCACACAGGATATTCTGCTGTTTCATAATTTTCAGTAATATCGTAATAACAGAGATAAGAAGAGATATCAGATATAATATTTTCTGCAACAGATGGATTAATTCTGAAGTTATGCATCCTGTTTTTCCTATATTTTCCATCTTTTCTTTTTTCAGATGTATATGCTGAAAACCAAATATGTCCATCAGACTCTATTGTAAGAGATTGTTGTATCTCATTTTCTAGATTAAATATGTAATGCTTTGACGAAACCCTATTTGATATAATTTTTACTTTTTTAATATTTCCGTAAGGTTTAGCTTCAGAAAGTTTTGCAAGATGTTCTAAAGCAAGAATAAACCATTCACGATTTTTATCTTCAAGAATTTCAGCACTGCTATATGCCCAAGAATAGAAGTAATTCCATTTTGAATATATTGCAGATCCAAGAAGATTAATATCTGTTATATATTTAAGAGCTTCTTTAAAAACTTTAGGATCGTTTATTTTTCCATATTTTTCAGTGAAAATATGTCACAATACACTTGAAACCCAAGCTCAGAGCATTCTTCTTCCATATGATAGGATGTAAGTTCTTTATATGAAATGCTTTTATCTTTAAATTTATTAAGCCATTTTATAGCAAAGTCGTAGATTTTATCTATTTTTATCATTTAAGTACCTCCACTATTTTTTATTCTTCAGATTTTAATAATTTCTTTTTTCTTTTAAGATCTCTTCAAATTTTTTTATATCTTCAAGAAATACAACTTTCTTTAGAAAGTTTCTAGCTCTGCTTCTGTTCAGATAAATATTTTGTTCTTTTTTTATTTTTTTCTGCCATTTTTTCTTTGCTTCAGTTTGTTTTACAGTTATTTTATCTCCTCCATTAAAATTTTCTTAAATCTTCTATTTATTTTTATAATAAAAGAAAGACTTGGTGGGGCTGGGATTCCCACATTTCCTTCCAATTACGGGGCGATAGTCCCATATCTCTATCCTCAAGTCTTTCATATTTAAAGTATACTTTATTTTTATATTTCTGTAAACAAAGGAGATCTTAAAAGAAAAAATAGGAATACATTCCTATAATTTTATAAATTAGGCAGAAATTAGGAATATATTCCTAATAAATTTGATATAATTTTTCCTCATTTTCTTATACTACTTTTAAGTTTTTTCTATTAAAAATATAGAAAAGTGTGAGAAATTTCACATATTTTTTCAAAAAAATGTGATTTTAATATTAAAAAAGCTAAATGGTATAAGTAAATGCAGAAGAAAATAAAAAGATTGACTCCTGCAGTATACAGGAATCAATCCTTGTTAATTAATGATTAAATTATAAGTTATTTTCCGTATTTCTTATATCCTTTTACAGCTTCGTTAAGAACTTTGTCAGCTTCTTTTTTTCCAGCAAAACCACTGACTTTCATATCTTCTCCAATACCTTTATAGTTTACAAACCAAGTTTGAAGAATTTCTAAAGTTCCAGGGAATTGCTCTTTAAGTTCAGAAACAGTGTTGATATTTTCAAATGGTGATCCTTCAGCAACAGCTAAAAGTTTATCATCTGTTTCTCCATGGTCTTTCATATACATTACTCCAATAAGTTTTCCTTTTACATATGCTCCTCTTGGAACAGCTTCTCCTAGAAGTAAAACATCAAGTGGATTTCCATCCCCACCGATCTCTTCAGTTGAAAGAGTTTGAGGAATCATACCATAGTTAGCAGGATATGGAAGATATTGAACTACTCTAGGAACTCCTTTTTTAAATTCCCAATCAAGGTTTCCAGTTTCTTTATTTACTTCCCATTTTCCATTTGTTCCTGATGGGATTTCAACTAAGACATTTATGCTGCCATCTCTGTTTTTAGCAGACATAGCTGTAATAAGATTTTTTTCAGATTTTAAAATATATTTTCCGTCAGCAACCAACTTTTCAGAATGATTAACTGCAATATTTTCTCCAAATGCTAAAGCACTCATTAATACAGATAAAATACAAACTTTTTTTAATAACATTTTTTCCTCCAAGTATTTTTATGTTTTCATATTATAGATGTTACTTGTTAAGGGAATATTTCTTTTCTGTTAAAAGTTTGTAAAAGTACTTATATGCTTTTTTCTAATAGAAAATCTATAATTCTTTTTCTCACTATTCCGTCAATATTATATTCTCCTAGGTTATCCATAGAGAGAACATATTTTGGATAATTGTCTTCTATTTTTTTCAAAGGAGAAAATTCTCTTTCTACGGTTTCAGGAGAAGCTAATAAATATGTAACTTGAATATATAATTTTTCATTTTCCAAAGTTCCTATAAAGTCTATTTCTTTTGTACCTAATTTACCTATATTTACTGTATATTTTCTTCTGATAAGCTCTAAGTAAATTATATTTTCTAAATATCCTGCTATATCATTTGGTCTATAACCTAATTTTGCATGTCTAAATCCCAAATCAGTAAGATAAAATTTTTCCATTGTTTCTAAATGGGCTTTTCCCTTTATATCATATCTTTGAACTGGTGAGATGATATAAGCACTTTCTAAAGCTTTTAAGTAATTATAAACAGTTTCTCTGCTTAATTTTCTTCCTTGGCTTTTTAAAAAATCAGAAACATTTTTGGCAGAAAAAGTATTTCCAATATTATCAAAAATATATAAAATGATTCTTTCAAGAAGTTCTACATCTCTTATATTATTCTTTGCAACTACATCTTTTAGTAAAATGGAACTATAAATATCAGACAAGTATTGATAAATATTGCTTTTATCATAACTAAAGTTGTGTATTCCAGGAAGTCCTCCAAATTGGAGATACTGTTCAAAATATTCTTCATTGCTTAAAATGTTCTGTGGATTTTGGATTTTAGCAAAATCTATATATTCTCTAAAAGAAAGAGGATAAACTTTAATTTCCACATATCTTCCTGCAATGTATGTTGCAAGTTCTGATGAAAGCAGATTAGCATTTGAACCTGTTATATAGATATCACAATCTAAATCAACCATAAATGAATTCACAGCTTTTTCCCAATGCTCTACTTCTTGAATTTCATCAAGAAGAATGTATACTTTTTCTGTTAAAGTTTGAGATTTTTCTATTATATGATTGTATAGAGATTTAAATTCAGTTAAATCACTGAACATTAAAGATTCAAAATTTATATATATAATATTTTGGGAAAGTATTCCTTTTTCTAAAAGTTCTTGGGAGATTAGTTTTAAAATCATTGATTTTCCACTTCTTCTCATTCCAGTAATAACTTTTATAACAGGTTTATCTATGAAATTTCTAATTTTTTTTAGATACAATTCTCTTTTTATCATAATTATCACCTCTATACTATTAGAATATCATTTTATAAAAAGTTTTGCAACTTATAAAAGACAAAAATACAAAATATAAAAATTATAATAATATAAGTTGTAAAATTATAAAAACTTGTTTTTTTGAAAGATCTGTCATAATTTTTTTAATAAATTGACAGAATTTTTCTTTTCTTATAAAATAATAAGGTAGTTTAAAAATTTTTTTGTTTTAAAGAATTAAAGAAATTAAAAAATAAATATAAAAATTTAAAGGGGGAAAAATTTTGTCAAACAATTCTTTAATGGAAAAAATCTTCAAAATTGAAGAGAGAGGTAGTTCTGTAAGAACAGAGGTTATTGCAGGTGTTACAACATTTTTAGCTATGGCTTATATTATTTTCGTAAACCCTGCTATTCTATCAATGGCTGGAATGGATAAAGGAGCTCTTATAACTGTTACTTGTCTAGCAACTGCAATAGGAACTTTTTTAGCAGCTTTTTTAGGAAATGTTCCTATAGCAATGGCACCTGGAATGGGGCTTAATGCATTTTTTACTTTTACACTTGTAATGGGGAAAGGAATTCCTTGGCAGGATGCACTTGGAGTAGTATTTTTATCTGGGACATTCTTTTTTATTTTAGCTGCATCAGGACTTAGAGAAAAACTTGCAAATGCTATTCCTGCACCAATAACAACAGCATCAACAGCAGGGATAGGACTTTTTATAGCTTTTATCGGTCTAAAAAATATGGGAATTATTGTAGCTGACCCTGCAACTCTTGTAGCACTTGGAAAATTCACTTTACCAGTGGTTCTTTCTGTAGTAGGTCTTATACTTATGGCAATATTTGATATGAAGAAAATAAGAGGTGGAATTTTAATAAGTATAGTGATAGTTACAATTCTTGGTATGCTTTGCGGGCTTGTATCTATGCCAGAAGGAATTGTATCTATGCCTCCAAGCATTGAGCCGATTGCTTTTAAACTTAATATTTGGGGAGCATTTAAACTTTCTCTTTTTGGTTCTATATTTTCATTCATGTTTATAGACTTATTTGACTCTTTAGGATTTTTAATTGCCTGCTATAAAGAGATTGGTTTAGTTGATAAAGATGGTCACTATGAAGGACTTGGAAAAATGATGTTCGCAGATGTTTCTTCAACAATTATAGGAGCATTTTTAGGGACAAGTACAGTTACAACTTTTGGAGAATCAGCAGCAGGAATTGCAGCTGGAGCAAAAACAGGATTAGCTTCTTTTGTAACAGGAATTCTTTTCTTACTTGCATTATTAATAACTCCTCTTGTAGGAATAGTGCCAATGTTTGCTGCAGCTCCTTCGCTTGTTATGGTTGGAGTTTTTATGTTTAAAAGTGTAAAAGATTTAGATCTTCAAGATATAAAAATTGCAGTGCCAGCTTTTATAACGATTATTTTTATGCCTCTTACTTATAGTATAAGTATAGGACTTAGTTTTGGATTTATAAGCTATATTATAATGCATGCAGTTGCAAGAGAATGGCATAAAATAAATCTTATATTATGGATAATCGGAGCACTTTCTGTAGTTAATATTATAATATAATTATTGTGTTTAAAAAGGAGAGATAAAAATGTCACAAATTTTAATAAAAAATGGTTATATTGTTTCTATGAATGAAAAAAGAGAAGTTTTTAATGGTGGATCAATTCTTATAGAAGATGATAAAATAGTTGCTGTAGGAAAAGTAGCAGATACTCTTGTAAAAGCTGATGTAGAAATTTATGATGCACAAGGAAAAATAATTATGCCTGGTCTTGTAAATACTCACGTTCACCTTTCACAACAGCTTGGAAGAGGTATAGCTGATGATGTTGTTCTTCTTACATGGTTAAGAGAAAGAGTATGGCCTTATGAAAGCAGTTTTAACTATGAAGATTCTCTTATTTCTTCATTAGGATGTTGTGTTGAACTTATAAAAACAGGATGTACAACATTCCTTGAAGCTGGAGGACAGTTTGTAGATGCAATGGCAGAAGCAGTAGAAAAATGTGGATTGAGAGCCTGCTTATGTAAATCTACAATGGACGAAGGAGAAGGACTTCCAAAAGTTTGGCAGAAAACAGCTAAAGAAGAACTTGATGAGCAGGAAAAATTATTTTTAAAATACAATAATACTGCTGATGGAAGAATTAAAATTTGGTTTGGTTTAAGAACTATATTTAATAACTCAGATGAACTTATTGTAGGAACTAAAAAACTTGCAGATAAATATAATACAGGAATTCATATGCATGTTCTTGAAGTTAAAGATGAGATGGATTATACAAGAGCTGTAAAAGGAGAAACAACAGTAGAACATCTTTATAAATTAGGAGCTTTAGGGCCAAATTTAGTAGCAGCTCATGTGGTGTGGCTTACTGAAAGAGAAATTGATTTATTTAGATTATATGATGTAAAAGCTTCTCACAATCCTGCAGCGGCTATGAAAGTTGTTTTAGGATTTGCTAGAATTCCAGAGATGATAGAAAAAGGAATAACAGTAGGAATAGGAACTGATGGAGCTCCATCAAATAATAGAATGGATATGATGAGAGATATGTATCTAACTTCACTTCTTCACAAAGGAAGAACATTAGACCCAAAAACTGTTTCAGCAGAAACTGTTCTTGAAATGGCTACAATAAATGGAGCTAAATGTGCTCTTATGGAGAAAGAAATAGGAAGTCTTGAAGTAGGGAAAAAGGCAGACCTTATTATTTTAAATCCAAATACAATTCACTCACTTCCAATGATAGACCCTATTGCAAATATTGTTTATGCAATGAACAGTGAAAATGTAGAATCAACTATGTGTAACGGAAAATGGCTTATGAAAGAAAAAGAAATTTTATTCCTTGATGAAAAAGAATTGCTTGAAAAAATAAAAGAACAAAGTAAAAAAGTTATTGAAAAAGCAGGAGTAAAACTTCCAGACAGATTTCCTGTTATAGATGTAAAATAAAAAAGTCAAACAACAGAAAGAAAATTAATGGTAAAACAAATAATAGAAGTTTATAAAAAAAATAAACGAAAATATGTTTATCTTAGATTGCAGACAAAGGGGCTGTTGCAAATTGATGATTTTCAATCATTAATTTGCTCAGCTCTTTTT
>USFW01000014.1 GCA_900553985.1 uncultured Clostridium sp. | reverse complement strand
AGAGGCTCATGAGAAAGCCTTACCAATTCTTTCTGAATGAAATAAGTAGTCAAAATCAAAAAAATTATAATTATTAACTATTTCCAGCGGCTAATTTGTAAATGCTAATTATTTTATTTTTTGCCTAACATATTCATATAATATTATCCCTGTTGCTACCGATGCATTCAAGCTTTCCGTTTTTCCTAACATTGGTATTTTTACTTTTACATCAGCCATATTTTGTATTTTTTCTTCTACTCCATTAGCTTCATTTCCTATTACTATTACCTTTTTATTGTATTTAATGTCATATATACTATTTTCAGTTTGTAATGAAGTCACTAAAATTTCAAATTTATGTTTCTTTATTTCTTTTAGTGTTTTTTCTAAATCTTCACATTCTATTATTTTTACTCTAAATATAGCTCCCATTGTTGAACGAACTACTTTTGGATTATAACTATCAGCTGTTCCTTTTGATACTAATATTTGATTAATTCCTATACTATCTACTGTTCTTAATATAGTTCCTAGATTCCCTGGGTCTTGAAGGTCATCTAATGCTACTATGATGTCTTCGTTATAATCAATTTCCTCTTTTTTCGAATTATTTTTTTCTATTATCGCCATTATTCCTTGTGGATTCTTCACATCTGTTAGGCTTGTGAATATTTTATTTGTTACATATATACATTCATATTTTGCAATTTCATACATCATTTCTTGTGAGATATTCGAATTTTTTTCACAATCATCACATATAATTATTTGTTTTATTTTTGCATTTTCTTGTATTGCTTCTTGGATTATTTTTATTCCTTCTATTATATATTCATTATTTAAGTCTCTGTATTTTTTCTCTTTTAGTTTTTTTATATTTTTTATTATTTCATTTTCTTTACTTGAAATTACTTGCATTTTCTATATTATAATCAATTATATAAAATATTAATATATTTAATTGATTAATCCCTTTCTTTTAACTTTTTGGATATATTATGTCCATTTATTTTATTTCTATTAATTCATAATTTGAATTTCCAAGTCCTATTTTCTCTCCATGTTAAATTTAGCTTTCCAAATTTGCTTCTTGGTGATTAATATAACTTTGTTATCCTTTTATTTTTTGATTTATTTCCATTTTATCAAGTGTTTTTAAAAATTCTGTTACATCATTTAAAATCTTCATTTCATTATTTGTACCAATTTCTAATGTAATCATTGGCTTGATTCCTGCTGAAAATTTCAACCTATTTCCATATTCCTTTACAAGCTTTGGTATATCATAAGAAAACTGATTTTCTGCAAATGTTATTAATACTGCTGTTTTTTTGCTTGCAATTTTTGATATTTTTAGTGCTTTTGCTAAATATTTAATTCTTGCAATATCAATTAAATTTTCTAATTCTCCCGGCATATCTCCAAATCTATCTATTATCTCATCTGTTACATTTTGTATATCTTCTTCATTTTTGCATAATGCAATATCTTGATATATTTCTATTTTTTGATTTGAATCTTGTATATATTCTTCTGGTATATAGCTAGTTACATTTAAGTCTATTTGTATATCTACTTCTGGTTTTACATCTATTCCTTGCATTTCTTTTACTACTTCATCTAGTAAATTACAATATGTATCATATCCTACTTGTTCTAAATGTCCTGATTGTATTTCTCCTAGCAAGCTTCCTGCTCCTCTTATTTCTAAATCTCTCATTGCTATTTTAAATCCTGAGCCGAATTCTGTAAATTCTTTTATTGCTTTTAGCCTTTTATCTGCTACTTCTGATAACATTTTATCTCTTTTATATGTTATATACGCATATGCTTGCCTATCTGCTCTTCCTACTCTTCCTCTTATTTGATATAGCTGAGCTAATCCCATTCTATCTGCATTTTCTACTATTATTGTATTTGCATTTGGTATATCAATTCCTGATTCTAATATTGTTGTACATACTAATACATTTGATTTTTTATCTACGAAATCTTCCATTATTTCTTCTATTTCTTTTCCTGTCATTCTTCCATGAGCAAATGATACTGTTGCTTCTGGTACTAATCTTGATATATCATCTGCTTTTTTTTGTATATTTTCAACATTATTAAATATATAAAATACTTGACCATCTCTTTCTAATTCTTTTGTTATTGCTTCTTTTATTACTTCTGAATCATATTCTAATACATATGTTTGAACAGGTCTTCTGTTTTGAGGTGGTTCGTATATAACTGACATATCTCTTACGCCAACTATTGACATATGTAAAGTTCTAGGAATTGGTGTTGCTGTCATTGTTAAAACATCTACATTGGTTTTATATTGTTTTATTTTTTCTTTATCTTTTACTCCAAATCTTTGCTCTTCATCTACTATTAATAGTCCTAAATCTTTAAACTCAATATCTTTACTTAATAATCTATGTGTCCCTATAACAATATCAACTTCTCCTAATTTTAATTTTTTTATTACTTCTTTTTGATATTTAGGTGTTTTAAACCTGTTTAATATCTCTACTTTTATTGGATATTCTTCCATTCTTTCTTTAAATTCTTGATATTGTTGTTCTGCTAACACTGTTGTAGGTGCTAAATATGCAACTTGTTTTTGGTCCATTGTTGCTTTAAATGCTGCTCTTATTGCTACTTCTGTTTTTCCATAACCTACATCTCCACATAGTAATCTATCCATAGGTTTTGAATCTTCCATATCTTTTTTTACTTCTTCTATGCATCTTAGTTGGTCATCTGTTTCTTGATATGGAAATTTTGCTTCAAATTCGTTTTGCCATGGTGTATCTTTGCTAAAACTATGTCCTTGTGTCTTTTCTCTTTTGGCATATAATTCTATTAGTTCTTTTGCAACTTCTCTTAAATTCTTTTTTACTTTTGTTTTTGTATTTTCCCAATCTTTACTTCCTAACTTGTTTATTTTAGGTTGTATTGCATCTCCACCTACATATTTTCTTATTGAGTCCATTTGGTTTGTTGGAACATATAAAATGTCATCATTTTGATATTTTACTTTTATATAGTCTTTTGTTGTTCCATCTGCTTTTATCGTATTTACACCTATGTATATTCCTATTCCATAAGTTCTATGCACTACATAATCTCCTATTTTTAAATCTGCAAATACTACCTTTTCTCCTTCTTTATATGCCTCATGTGATACTTTTTTCTTTCTTTTTTCTCCACTAATTAACTCATTTGCTGAAATTACTAATTGATTTATTTCAAAATTTTCAAAGCCTGAACTTAATCTTCCTATTCCTATTGTTACTATTTTTTCTGTAGATTTTACTACTATTGTTTTATCTAGTTTTTCTTCAATATTTGCAATTATTTCTTCTTTTTCTAATGTTTCCTTTAGCTTTTTAGCTTTTTCTTTGCTTTCAACAAGTATGTATACACTTTTTTTATCTAATAATGCTTTTTTTATTTCTTCAAAAAATCCTTCTATCTCACTTTTATAGTAATTTATTTCTCTGTATTCAAATTTATATTTTTCTGATGTTTTATCTGTTGAAAAATCTTGTTTTTCTAAGTATATTAAATTCCCATGTTTCTTTTCTATTTGATTTTGTATATCTTCGTAGTTATTTATATTGCTTAAAGCTTGTGGAATAAATTTTTCTTTTTCTGTTAATGCTTTTTCTAAGTTTTCAATATCTTGTTGTATGTTTATTGTTCTTTGCTCAATTTTTCTTTCTTCGTCTAGTGCTATTATATATTTACTTGAAAAATAATCGATTAGATTTGATGTATTTTCATAAAAGCAATCAAAATATTTGTCAATTTTACTTATATAGTTTCCAGCTAATATTTGCTCAATATCTTCTTGCATTATTTCTTCTTGTTTTTCAGTCATTTCTAAATTCTTTATTTTCTTGCAAACTTCTTCAATGTTTCTCTCTAAAATAAATTCATGTGCTGGAGTTATTTCTACTTTTTCTAAAGTTTTTATTGACCTTTGACTTATTATTGCAAAATTTCTTATTGAATCTATTTCATCTCCCCAAAATTCTATTCTTACTCCTATTTTATCGTTTAATGAAATATCTAAGATTCCACCTCTTATACTGAATTGTCCTCTTCCTTCTATTAAGTCACATCTAGTATATCCAAGTTTTATTAATTTGTGTTTTATTTCCTCTAGAGAACATATATCTCCCACTTTAAACTTTAGAACATCTTTGAAGATTGTTTCTTTACTAGGTATTTTTTGCATTATCGCTTCTATTGTTGTTACTACTATTGGTGTTCTTTTGTCTTTTATTTGATTTAAGGTTTCTATTCTTTCATATGGCAATTCTTTACTTTCTGCTACATAGTCATATGTTACTATTTCTTTTTTTGGAAAGAATATTGCCTTATCTGTAAATACTTTTAAGTTTTCTATTATTTGTTTTGCTTGTATTTCATTATATGTTACTATTGCTATTGGTCTTTTTGAATATTCGTTTATACTTGCTAATAACTCTAACATTCCCACGCTAGTTAAGCCCGATATTGTTATCGGACTTGTTTTTTCTTCTATTTGTTTTATTAGGTCTACAAATTTCTTTGATTTGCCCAATTCACCTATTATTGTATTCATTTTTATTCTCATTCCTTTGTTTTTGTCTTGTAACTTTTAACCTTATTTATAATTTTATTCTCATATTATACTATATATTTATAAAAATTTAAAGTATTTTTCTTTTTAAAATAGTTCGTATTATATGTTTTTAACATTTTTTTACTTTTTCAACACATAACTATTTGACTTTTATGTAAATTTGATGTATAATGTAAATAGTTACTTAACAATTAATATTCATCATCCCTATTGGGGATTAAGGAGGAAAACAATATGAGACATATTATTACTACATCATTAGGAGATTTCAACGTTGAGTTAAGTTATTCACCTTCACAAGGTGATCTTATCTTGAACCGGTTTACATCTGTTATTAACAGATATGCTACTCAAGCCTTAATCACTGTTTCTGAAATAAATCCTGAATTGGATCCTGTTAAAGATTCAGAAACAATCGAAAAAGAAGCTCTTAGTCTTTTGACTTTCGAAGATGAAGGAAAAATTGAAAAAGCATTATTCGATTCTACTCGAGTAGCTGATGGTTCTGGGGTACCAATTAAATTTTCTCTTAAGAATAAGAGCATTGATGTCTCAGCATTCTAGATTTAAAAAGAAAAGCAAATTATATAATTATAGTTTGCTTTTCTTTTTGGATAATTTTTGTCCGGTACTTATTATAATGATAAATTACCTTACATCTTAACTATTAACCTGTTAAATTTTGAATTTATATATCTTTCCAATTTTACCATAAACTCCTCTGGTTCTATTTCTTTTTTAGCGACTAAATCTAATCCTTTTTCCCAACTAGCAGTAAGTTTTGGGTTTAACATATCTGGCATTGATTGATTTACTATATCATAAATTAATTCTCCCTTTTTAGTTGGAGTTACAATCTGTGTTTTTGTATTTATTTCTATATATTTTATTTTTTCTAATTTTTTTATAATTTCTCCTCTTGTTGCACTTGTGCCTATTCCTGCACCTTTTATTTGTTCTCTTAACTCCTCTTCTTCTATTAATTTACCTGCATTTTCCATTGCTAATATTATCGAACCAGAGTTATATCTACTTGGTGGTGAAGTTTCTGCTTCTTTTATTTCATAATTTTTTACTTCTATTTCTTGTCCTTTTTTTAGTTTACTTAATATTTCTAATTCGTTTTCCTTGTTATTCTCAATGTTTTCCACATTTTTTTCACTATTTGTGGATTTTTTACTCTCATTTGGTTTTAAAATTTCTAAATATCCTTTATCTACACATACTTTCCCACTTGCTATAAAAGTTTCTACCTTTTTATTACTTTCATCTGTTTCTACCTCTATTGTCATTTGAATTTTATTATATTGCGCTGGTGGATAAAATATGGCTAAAAATCTTTTTAGTATTACTAAATATATATCTTTTTGTAATTGGGGTAAATTGTTATAGTTTTCATACCCTTGTCCCGTTGGAATTATTGCATAATGGTCTGTTATTTTACTGTCATTTACATATTTTGTTTTTGCTAAATTAGTAGAATATTTTTCTTCTGCCATCTTTTTTATATATCCTTGTACTTCTTCATTCTTAAATCCTTTTGCTATTCCATTTAAATTCTTGGTTATTTCTTTGCTCACTGCTGTTGATAAAACTCTTGCATCTGTTCTTGGGTATGTTACTAATTTTTTTTCATATAAATTTTGTATTATTTCTAATGTCTCATCAGGTTTTATCTTAAATCTTTTTGTACATTCATTTTGTATTTCTGCTAGGTTAAATAATAATGGTGCGTTTTCTTTTTGTTTTGATTTTTTTAATTCTGTTATTTTTGCTTTTTTTCCTGCTAAACTCATTATGAATTTTTTCGCATCATTTTCTTTCTTGAATCCTGTTTCATTATATAGTTTAGTAGATTCCCATAATTCTGATTTTTCAGTTACTTTCCAATCAGCTTTGAATGATAAATTTTCTTCTCCAAATTCTCCAACTATTTTATAATATTTTGTTTTTACAAAGTTCCTGACTTCTCTTTCTCTTGCAACAACCATTCCTAATACACAAGTCATTACTCTTCCTACTGAAATCGATGCCTTTTCTTCATTTATATCTTTTGCTAATCTTCTTCCAAATATTATTGATAATAATCTTGAAAAGTTTATTCCTATCAAATAATCCTCTTTTGCTCTTAGATATGCACTATCTGATAAACTATCATATTCTGATTCATCTTTTGCTTCTTTAATCCCTCTTAAAATTTCTTCTTCTGTTTGTGAATCTATCCATACTCTTTTTATTTTTATTTTAGGATTTGGCTTTGCCATCATAAAAACTAATCGTTGTATATATTCTCCTTCTCTTCCCGAGTCTCCTGCATTATATATCTCTTCAATATCTTCTCTATGCATTAATTGTTCTATTATATTAAATTGATTTTGCACATTTGGAATTATTTCATATTTCCACTCTTTTGGTATAAATGGTAATGTATCTAGTCTCCAAAATTTTAATTTTTCGTCATATTTGTCAGGATAACTCATTGTTACTAAGTGTCCTACACACCATGTTATTATCCATTCATTTGATTCTAGATACCCATTTTTTCTATTTGTTGTAATTTTTAATGCCTTAGCAAATTCCATTGCTACTGATGGTTTTTCTGTTATTAATAATTTTTTGCCCAATTTTTATCATCCTTTATATTTTTTCTATATATTCATTGGTTTTTATTTAACTTTTCCGTTATATAATCAATTGTTGTATTATATATGTTTTTAAATTCCTCTTCAGTTTTCTTATTATTGAATTTAAATCTGTTATATATTTTATTATAATATTTATTTTCATATACGATTTTTAATCCATATTCATAATTAAAATCATATACATATGCAAAGTGTCCTATTAACCTATCTGCATAAGTTTTCATATTTGTATAAAATATATTTTTATCTTCTATAAATTCTCTATAAATTTCTTCTGTGAACACTTCTTCTGATAAATCTTCTTTTTCCCATGCAGCTTTTTTGTCTTCAAATGTTAATAAATATATTATATCTGTTTTATCACTGTCTCTAATTAATTTTATATGTAAATCTTCTTTTTCTGTTGTATTTTTTGTTATATCATTTTTATCCTTATTATGATTTATGATTGCTAATTCTATTATTCTATCATATTTATCATCTTCTATAAATTTTCTTATTAAATTCTCCTTAAATAAAATATTAACACCCAATTCAGCATGATTTTCGCTTAGGTGATCCACAAATGTATTATATCTTTTTATTTGCTCAAATCTTCCTATATCATGTAATAGACCTATTAACTCAGCTAATTCTATATCTTCTTTTTCTAGATTTAAACTTTCTGCTGTTTTCCTTGCTATATTAGCTGTTCTTTCAATGTGAGCTATTTTTAATTTTACTTTTGGATTATTTATATCATAATTTTGTATATATTCTTTAAATGCTTTCTTTGCTTTTGTTATATCTATCATCTTTTTAACACCTCAATGCAAATTCTAACATTTTTCTTCTTTTTATGCAATAGAATTATGCTTGATTAAAAAAGTAAATTCTATTCGTAAAAATAGGTTTCTACTTGCTAATTTATTAGCATTTATAGGATTTTTTTGAATCTCTAGTTCTTGCTTTATTCCTAAATTTGTTATATAATACAAAAAATATTTTTTGAAAGGGGCTTTTTTATGTCATATAATTTTAAAGAGATAGAAAAAAAATGGCAAAATAAATGGTATAGTGAAGGAGTTTTTAATGCAAAAAATGACTATACTATGAAAAAGTGGTATGGCTTAATTGAATTTCCTTATCCTTCTGGTCAAGGACTTCATGTTGGACATCCAAGAAGCTATACTGCATTAGATATTATTGCTAGAAAGAGAAGAATGCAAGGATATAATGTTTTACTTCCTATTGGTTTTGATGCATTTGGTTTACCTGCTGAAAATTATGCAATTAAAACTCATGTTCATCCAAAAATCACTACTGAGCAAAATATTAATCATTTTAGAGAACAATTAAAGTCTCTTGGTTTTTCTTTTGATTGGTCAAGAGAAGTAAATACTACTGATCCAGAATATTACAAATGGACTCAATGGATTTTTATACAACTTTATAAACATGGCTTAGCTTATAAAGCTACAATGCCAATTAACTTCTGTACTGGTTGTAAAGTTGGTCTTGCTAATGAAGAAGTTGTAAATGGAGTTTGTGAAAGATGTGGTAGCCCTGTTGTTCAAAAGGAAAAAAGTCAATGGATGCTAAGAATTACTAAATATGCTGAAAGGCTAATTAATGATTTAGATGAAGTTAATTTCTTAGATAAAATTAAAGCTCAACAAATTAATTGGATTGGTCGTAGCGAAGGAGCTGAAGTTAATTTTAAAATTTCAGATTCTCAAGAAACTTTAACTGTATATACAACTAGACCAGATACCTTATTTGGTGCTACTTATATGGTTGTTGCACCTGAACATAATATTATTGAGAAATTAGCTGATAAAATAACTAATATGGATGAAATTAAAAATTATAGACATTTAGCTTCACTAAAATCTGATTTTGAAAGAGCTGAATTAAATAAAGAAAAAACAGGTTGTGAAATAAAAGGAATTAAAGCTATAAATCCTCTTACTGGTAAAGAAATTCCTATCTGGATTTCTGATTATGTTTTAATTACTTATGGTACTGGTGCAATTATGGCTGTTCCTGGACATGATTCGCGTGATTATGAATTTGCTAAAAAATTCAATTTACCTATCAAACAAGTTATTAAATCAGTATCTGATGATGTTGAATGTAATATTGAAGAAGAAGCTTTTACTGATGTTGAAAGTGGAGTTTTAATAAATTCTGATTTCTTAGATGGTTTATCTGTTAATGAGGCTAAAAATAAGGTATTAGAATATTTAGAGAAAAATAATATTGGAAAAAAACAAGTTAATTTCAAATTACGTGATTGGGTATTTTCAAGACAACGTTATTGGGGTGAGCCTATACCAATGATTCATTGCAATAAATGTGGATGGGTTCCTGTTCCTGAATCTGAACTACCTTTAAGATTACCAGAAGTTGAAGATTATGAACCTGGAGAAAATGGAGAATCTCCTCTTGCTCGTCATACTGAATGGGTAAATACAGTTTGTCCTCATTGTGGTTCTAAAGCTACAAGAGAAACTGATACTATGCCTCAATGGGCTGGTTCTTCTTGGTATTATTTGAGATATATGGATGCTCATAATGATTCTGCTTTGGCATCCAAAGAAGCTTTAGAATACTGGTCTCCTGTTGATTGGTATAATGGTGGAATGGAACATACTACTTTACACTTATTATATTCAAGATTTTGGCATAAATTCTTATATGATATAGGTGTAGTTCCAACTAAAGAACCTTATCAAAAGCGTACTTCTCATGGAATGATTTTAGGCTCTAATGGTGAAAAAATGTCTAAGTCTAAAGGTAATGTTGTAAACCCAGATGACATTGTAAATGAATTTGGTGCTGACTCTTTTAGAGTTTATGAAATGTTTATGGGACCATTTGACCAAACA
The DNA here is from genome assembly GCA_900553985.1 of uncultured Clostridium sp. Taxonomy (GTDB): domain Bacteria; phylum Bacillota; class Clostridia; order TANB77; family CAG-508; genus CAG-269. The sequence goes on along the minus strand of USFW01000014.1, from coordinate 26,792 downwards.
GCTCCATGGTCTATGGAAAGTATTAAAGGTTGTTCTAAATTCTTAGATAGAGTTTGGAATTTACAAAATATATTAGTTGATGGAGATAATTATTCTCCAAAGTTCGAAAAAATGATGCATAGAGCAATTAAAAAAGTTTCTTCTGACATAGAAGAGATGAAATTTAATACTGTAATATCAACTTTTATGTCAATGGTTAATGAATTTTATAAAGAAAAATCTATCAACAAGGCTGAATTTAAAACATTTTTACAACTTTTAAATCCAGTTGCACCACATATAACAGAAGAACTTTGGCAAACAGTATTAAATGGCGATGAAATGCTTGCTTATATGGAATGGCCTAAATATGATGAGGATAAAACTATTGCTGATGAAATTACTTTACCTATTCAATTCAATGGAAAATTAAAGGCTACTGTAAATATTTCTTTAGATGAAGATGAAGCTTCTGTTAAAGAAAAAGTACATAATACAATTTCTTCTAAATTAGAAGGTAAAAATATTGTTAAGGAAATTTATGTAAAAAATAAGATTTATAATATAGTAATAAAATAATATTTAAAATAACCTATTGGACTTAAAACTCTAATAGGTTATTTTTTAACCTGATTTTGAAATAATTGTTTGATATAAATTTTCATTTGATTATAAACTTTGAATCTTTTTTTGATGATATTCTAACATTAATCCATAGTCTCTTTCAACTATTTCTAATTTCTTTGAGTTTTCTTTTAGTATTTTGCCATGCTCTACTAATATTTTGCCTTGTTCTCCTAGCATTTTCCCATGATGTATTAGCACTTTATCTTGTTCTCTTAGTATTTTTCCATGCTCTATGTATATTTGCTTGATTTGCATGTCTAATTCAAAATATAATTTTTCAAATTTTTTGTCTACAAATTCTACTCTATTTCTTAAAACTTCAACTTTATTACTTAGTTTTTTATCAACTTCATCTATTTTATCATTTAACATTTCTATTTTATTGTTTAATTTATTATAAACTACATCTATTTTTGCATTTAATTTATCATGAACAATATCAATTTTTTCATCTAATTTTAAAATCATTTTTTCGTGTTCATCTAACTTATTCATTATTTTAGATAAACCTTTTTCTTGATTATTTACTTTTGATAATATTTCCATAAGCATAGCATCTCTTTGTTCTTGTGTCATAATCCTTCCTCCTTTCTTACTTGAACTATTAATTCTAATTGAAATTAATGTATGAACATTATATATTCCTAAAACTTTGTTGTCAAGATTTTTTCATCGGCATTTTTCGACATTCTATCTATTTATATTTTTTTTTCTTATTCATTGTTTATTTTTCTTGCTTTTTTATTATCATAAATTAACCTATATTCTCTTAATATATTTTTCGTAACCTAAATGTCACATAATTTTAATATTTTTGACATTTATCATCGTTATTTTTATTATATAATATTATTAGATTATTTTAAGGAGTTTTATATGAGTATTAAATCAGATTTAAAAAAAGATGGAATTGAAATTATTGAAAAATTAGATACTTTAAAAATAAATTCTATTGCAAAAAATATTGCATCGAAACTTTGTGAAACTTTTCCTGATTATGGTTTAAATGAAAATGAATTATTTATAAAATTATCAAGATTAGATATGTATAAAGCTAAAATGCCTGATGGAATGGCAGAAGCAAATTATTTTTATAAAAATTCTTCTATTTATTTCAATGAACATATACCAGATGATGATATGGAAGAATTTGCAGTTCATGAATGTATACATTATCTACAAGAAGTAAAAGATAAAAAAAATTATTTATTAAAAATGGGATTATGTGATTATACTGAATTTAAAATATATGGTCTTGGACTTAATGAAGCATCTGTTCAACTTATGTCTTCTAAGATTATTGGTATTCCAAAAGAATATGTTAAATATTTTGGAATTACTTTTGAAACTACTAGTCCTTCATATTATCCATTAGAATGTTGTTTAGTAAATCAGTTAGCTTATTTAGTTGGTGAAGATGTATTATTTAAGAGTACCTTGAATAGTAATGATGATTTTAAATTTTTATTTGCTGATATAACTTCTAAAAAAACTTTTATGACTATTCAAAATGCTATTGATGATATTCTTTTTGCAGAAGAAGATATTATAAAATTAAATAATAAAATTATAAATTCTGATTCGCAGACTAAAAAAGTTGATGATATGGTGAAAAAAATTGATGAGTTGAAAAATGAAATAAAGTTAACTTTTTTAAGAACTCAAAATCTAATTATTTCAAGTTACTTTGACAGTACCTTTGATAAAATTTTTAATTTAGAAGAAATTGAGAATTATAGAAAAAAACTTTACTCTTTTAAAAATTATTTAGGATATTGTGACGGATATACATTTTTCAATGATTATTATATTCAGAAAATGGATTTACTTGAAGAAAAATATAATGCTTTAGAAAATGGCACAGATATTCCTTCACTTAATTTAATTGTAAAAAAAGAAAATAAAATATCTTCCTTCTTTAAGTATTTAAAAAGATTAATATTAGGAAATAAATCTAATAATGTTTATAATAAAAATGATGAATTTTAGATATACTATTAAAAAGATTACAGGATAATAGTTTTTATTGTAGAGAAGCTGGAAATAGTTGATAATTAGGATTTTTTGAATTTTGACGTTCGCATGGAATGAAGATTAGAATTGGTTAGGCTTTCTAATGAGGAATGCTCACGGTACCTGAAATATGAAGGGGTCTGAGTGAGAGAGGCTCATAAGGAAGCCTTACCAATTCTTTCTGAATGAAATAAGTAGTCAAAATTCAAAAAAATCCTAATTATCAAATATTTTCAGCGGCTAATTTATAAAAGCTATTATATAGTAACTTTAAAAGACTAACCTATAATATCAATTAATATATTTTTCGCAGCTTCCCTTCCTGAATATGCAGCCCAAGCAACAGTTCCTTTAATTCCAGCTAAATCTCCACCTGCATATATTTTTTCTTTTGATGTTCTATATTTTTCATCTATTTTTATATTTCCCCATTTATTTAGTTCAAGTCCTAGTTTACTTACTATTTCTGATGTTTTTGAACCCAAAGCCATTATAACATAGTCCATATCTATTATATAATTACTATTTTCTATATTAATCGGAAATAATCTTTCTTCTCCCTCTTTTTTTATTAATTCTGTTTTTATTATCTCTATCTTTTCTACTGATTTTTCTCCTATAATTTTTACTATGTTATTTTTAAATGCAAATTCTATTCCTTCTTTTTTTGCTTCTTCTATTTCTTTTCTTTCTGCCGGCATTTGTTCTTCTTCTCTTCTATATATGATTGTTACTTTTCTAGCTCCTAGTTTTTTTATCGTTCTTGCACAATCTATGGCAACATTTCCTCCTCCTATTATTGCAACATTTTTATTTTTATAATTAGGATGCAAATTATATTCTAATAATTCATTTCCACCATATACTCCATTTAATTCTTCTCCTTCAACTCCCATTTTAGTTGATTTATTAGCTCCTATACTTAAAAATATTGCATCATATTTTTTCTCTAATTCTTCTAAATTTAAGTTTCTTCCTAATTCTTTCTCATATTCTACTTTTATTCCTAGTTCTAATATTTGATTTATTACTTCTTCTACTCTACTTTTATTTAATCTAAAATTAGGAATTCCAAATACTAATAAACCACCTAGATATTTATATTTTTCATATATAGTAACATCAATACCTTCTTTGGCTAAAAATGCTGCACATGTTAACCCTGATGGTCCTCCTCCTATTATTGCTACTTTTTTATTCTTCTTTTCTTTTGTCTCATAACAATCTACTAATCTGTAATTTTGTTCATATGCTCTTTCATATGCATAGTTTTCTAATTCACCTATAGATACTGGTTCACCTTTTATTCCTCGTACACATGCTCCTTGGCATTGTTTATCATGTGGGCATATTTTTCCACATATTCCGGATAATACAGTAGTTTCTGATAATATTTTATATGCTTCTACATATTCTTCTTTTTTTAGTGATTCTATAAATTCTGGTATATTATTATGCAATGGACAGCCTTTTTTAGAACATGGTTTAACTTTGCAATTCAAGCAATAATTTAGTTTTTTTTCTATCTCTTCTTTCATTTTTTCCTCTTTTCACTTACTAATATATTCTAATTTATTTTATCTATTACAATTTCTCATGTCAATTTGACTGACCACCTATCTAGTATACTCTTCTATTTTTTCAAAATTCCCATCTTTATCTTTTTTATACTTTTCTTTTGTTTCTAAATTAATATATTCTTTTTCAATCACTAATTTTTGTTTTTGTTTTTTTCCTTTTCCTATATATTTTATCTTTTTTAAATGTTTAGGATATTTCTGTGTATCACCACTTACAATATACTTACAGTGCTCAATAAAATTAAATTTGTCCCTTTCTTCTGTCTGATTTATTTTAAATTCTTCTAATTTTTTTATTTTTCCATTATCAATTGGCATTAATAATTTTCTCGTAATTGTTTTTCCATTAATTTTAAAATCATTTTCTCCTTGATAAATTGGGATTTTACTTTCTAATCTATTTCTCTCTAAAAATTCCTCTATTTCTTTCAATGGTATATGTAAAAACAATGGTCCACTTAACTTTTCAATGTCAAATCCTAGAAGTACAAATTTTTCATCTTTCTCTTCTTCTATATATCCCCAATTTAATATTTTTTCATTTAAAAGTGCTTCTTCTAAAAGTGCAAAATTTATTGCACTTTTTCCTTTATATAAATTATTTATCATATTTTTTGCGACTATAAATTGTTCTATATCATTTCCTATTATATTATTGCACATTGGAAGCTTCTTATTAAAATGTTTTAAATACTCTTCCTGATAGTCTGCAGATATTTTTCTTATATATGACTCAATATCAACTTCTCCATCTATTCCAGTATTTTTTATATCTTCTTCTACTTGATTGATTATTTTTTCTATGACTATATTTAGAAATGCTATTTTTTCTAATTCCTTTTCTATAACATCTTCACTTATTAGTTCTTCTTTTCCATTCGTTTTTTCTATTCTAAACTTTACTATTTTATTAATTAAGTCTAAATCTTTACAAATGAATTTTGCATTGTTCATTCTTTCTATTTCTTTTGTTAATCTATTACTCCAAAAAGCACTTTGTGCCATTAATGTTTTAATTGGCAATTTCTTTAAATTTTCTTCTGAAAATAGTTCTTTCATACCAAGTTCTTTTCCTTGTCCATTTATTTCATATGCCAATTCTCCTAAATCCATTTTATTTAACTCTTGCTTATACTCTCTTTGATATTTAGCTAATAACTTTAATTGATCTAAAATATTTATTAATACAATAATTGACTGTATATATGCTTCTCTAGTATTTTTTTCAATATTACTTTTTTGTTCTTTAAAGAATTCTATAAAATTTCCTTTTTCATAACCTACAAATTTCCCAATGTTTCTTATATCATTTATATCTTCTTGTGCAAATTCTTCTTTCAAAAGCTTTCTAAATTGATTTGAATTTTTATATCCTATAATAATCCTTTTTTCTTCTTCTGGTATCCCATTACTTATTTCTCTATAATTACTTAAAACTTCCCTAACTACAGTTTCCTTATTTGCTTTTACATTTTTTGTCATTCTGAATTTTCTAGATACTTTTTCATTTTTTATCTTTTCATAAATTTCTATCAATTCTTCTGGGTTATAGTATAATTGCTTATATGAATTATACATATGTGAAAAACCACCTAAAGACATAGCTTCTGAAACTCTTTCCAAATATTTTCTAAATATATCTTCTATTCCTTCTATCATATTGTATGATATATTTTCTATTCCTTGATTGTCTAGTGGATTTTCCTTTAAATTTTCATATATTGATTGCATTGCTTCATCTACCATTTTTAGCAATTTACTTATCCAAATTTGAATTTCTTCCTTTTTTATTCTATTTTTTTGTCTAAAATTCACATTTTCTTCGCTCTTGTGTATATTGTCTATTATTTTCTTAAAGTCTCTCAATTTTACAATTCCTCTCCCAATCTTTCCATAACTAATTTTAAATCTTTTATAAAGTCTATTTTTTTACTTTCATCTCTCAATAATGCTGCTGGATGCCAAGTTGGCATATACATTATTCCCTTTTTTTCTATCCATTTTCCTCTAGAAGCTGTTATTCCATATTCTTTTCCTAATATATTTTTTAGTGCTATACTTCCTAATAATACTATTATTTCTGGTTTTACTAGCATCACTTGATTTCTTAGATAATTTAAACATGCAAAAGCCTCATCATCTTCTGGATTTCTATTTGATGGTGGTCTACATTTCACAACATTAGCAATATATACTTCTTCTCTTTTTATTCCTGATGCCTCAAATGCTAAATTCATTAATTTTCCTGCTTTCCCCACAAAAGGTTCACCCTTCCTATCTTCATCTGCTCCTGGACCTTCTCCTATGAACATTATCTTAGCATTTTTATTTCCTTCGCCAAACACTATATTTTGCCTTGTTTTACATAATTTACATTTATTACATCCTTTTATCGATTCTTCTAATTCTTCCCATGTTTCAAACATATTTATTACATCCTTTATTTCAATTCTATTATTGCAGTTTCTAACCTATATCCTTCCTTTTCTACTCTATATGAATGTACTAAGTTAGAATTGCAAACACTACATATTTTACTATCTATTATGTTTTCTTTTTTTAATCCTTTTTCTTCTAATATTATTTGATTTATTAATACTGTGTCTATTGTCCATTTTTTACTTGAAATAGTTTCTGTTATAATATCATTTTTTTCTACTATACTTTTAAATTCTTCTTCAAACATATCTTTTACTTCTTTTTCTACTTCAAAATGACATTTTCTAATACTTGGGCAAATACAACATATTATATCTTTAGGATTACAATTATATTCTTTTTCCATTTTTTCAATTGCTTTTGTAGAAATTCTTTGTAAGGTTCCTCTCCAACCTGAATGAACATTTGCAATTACTTTTTTAATTGGGTCAAATAGTAATAATAGAATACAATCTGCATTTGTTGTTGATAATATTAAATTTTTCTTATTAGTAACTATTCCGTCTGTTTCCTTGTATTCTTCTAAATTAAAATCTGGCTCATCTTCTTTTATTTTTTTGTTAGCTATTTTTATTGTATCTGTATGATTTTGATTAGTTTTTACTGTATTTATATAATTGCTTCCTATTGCATTGCACAAGTTTTTATATGAGTTTATTGCTAATTCATATTCATTTCTTGAAAGTTGTTGCTTATTTACTTTTGCTGTTCTAAAATTCACATCTGTTCCTAAGCTATAAGCATGTCTTATTATATCACTATATTCTAGTAATTTTCTAAATTGAATATACTGAACCCCATTTTTATTTACATGAATTATATTCTCATTTGATAAATCCATATTTTATTTTCCTTTCATTTTTTCTATTATTTCATCTTTTGTTTCTTTGCCTATATAATTATATTTATTATCTTTCATTCTTGGATTAAATCCACAAATTGCTTTATATTCACAATATTCACATGGTGTTTTTCCTGCTTTATTATATGGTTTTAAGTCTATTCTTCCTTTTAATATTTCTTTTGCTATATCTTTTATTGTTTTATATATATAATCTTGTAATATTTTAAATTCTTCTTTTTCTACACCATTAGTCCAGTCATGTCTTACTGTTCCTGATTTTGTTATTGCTGCTGGTACCATTTTAGAGCTTCCTGATTCTAAGGTATTATCATTCATTTTTATTATTTTTACATCTGCTACAATTAATCCCTTCATTTTGAAGTTTTTTCTTATCATATCTTCAATTTCTTCTTCTGATACTTTTTTATCTGCTTTTATCATTTGCTCTAATAGTGAAAAATAAAATACTCCTGCTGGCATTAAATCTTCTTCTTTACATACAGCATCCATATATGTTAGTAATTGAATTTGTAAACCTGCATAAACTTCATTTAAGTCAATGTTTTTACTTGAAGATTTGTAATCTATTATTCTTAAGTACTTACCATCATCACTTGTTGCAGTATCTATTCTGTCTATTTTTCCTTTTATTTCTACTCTTTTCCCGTCTTTTAATTCTAAAATTATTGGCTTATATTTTCCTTTTTTATCAAATTCAATTTCTGTTCCTTCTATATTGAAGTCACTATATATTAATGTTTCTATTATATATTTTAAAGCTTGACTAACTATTTTTTTTAGTCTTTTTACTAGTATTTTATATTTTGCTGTTGCTGTAAATATATAATTTTTTGATAAATTTAAGTTTTCATCTATTATTTTTGAAACAATTTCTTGAATTTGTATTTCTTCTAACTCTGGTAAATTTATTTTTTCTTCTTTTACATATTTGAAAAATTCATCTATTGTTTCATGCATAAATGAACCTGTATTAAAGCTTTGAACTTTTAATTCTTCTTTTGGCTTAAGCCTTAATCCATATTGTAAATAATATGAAAATGGACATTTTCTATATTGTTCTAACCTTGATACACTTGTATTTAATGTATTTCCATATAGTTTATTTATATTTTCTTGTTTTATATTTTTAGGAAGATTTGTATATTTTAATCCTTCAAAATCTTCTTTTAAATTTTCTTCCCACTCTAATTGTTGTTTGTAATATTCATAAATATTATACCAAATACTTTCTATTTTTTCTTTATTTTTTAATTTGTATATATTTTCTATTAATTCCTCATATGTTATTTTTTTATTTACTATTTCATATTTTTTATTTATTACATCACTTTCTTCTGAAAGTTTTGGAAAGATTTTTTTAATCTTATTTATTAACATTGATGGTCTTAATGATTTACTTTCACTATCTGATGAAGAATATGACATATATATATTGTTTTCTGCTGTTGAAAATACTTTATATATATTGAAATTATCTTCATAAAGATTTTCAATAGTTCCATTTGCTAGTTCTAGTCCATCATTTTTCAAAATTTCTCTGTCACTATCATTTAAAAATCCTTCATCTTTATTCACACTTGGAAATATTCCATCGTTTAAACCTATTATAAAAACAGTATCTACTTTGTGGCTTCTAGTTCTATCTACATCTCCAAAAGTTACTTGATCTTGAGTTCCCGGAATCTTTCCTAGTCCACTATTTTTTAAGCCTATCTTTAATATTTTGTTATATTTATCAAATGTTAATTTATCATTTTTAAAGGCAATTACTATTTCATCTAAAATATCTAAGATTATTTTATAACTAGCTATATATTCATTTGCTAAGTCTATTAATCCTAAACTTTTTAATTCTTCTATTTTTATAGAAATCTTTTCTTCAATATTATTTTCTTGCATAAAACTATATAATTGTTTTGATATATTTATTCCTGTTCTTTCTTTATCAATATTGCTCTTTAATTTTATTAGTGGATTTATAATTTGCTTTCTTATTTCGTTTAGTCTTTCTATATCTTGCTTTTTATTCTCATCATTTAATTCATATTCAAAATCTTTTTTCCATTTATTTCTTTTTATTCCCCATTTATTACAGTAATTTTCTAATTTAAATATTTCATCTTGTTCTATATCTAAAAATCCTAGTTTTATATAGTTAAAAATTGATTCATTTGAAAAATTGCTTGAAAATATCTCTAAAATTGAAATTATATATTGTACAATTATATTTTGATTTAAATCTCTTTTTTCGTCTATAAATACTGGTATTTCATAGTCAGAAAAAATACTTCTAATTAAAGAAGAATATGTATCAATATTTTTTGCTATAATTGCTATATCCTTATATCTTAAACCTTTTTCTCTAACCAATTTTGTTATAGTTTTTGCTATATTTTCTATTTCAGAATATTGGTTTTTAGCTAAAAACAAATGTAAATTTTCCACATTTTTCTCGTATTTTGTGGATTTTATATTGTATATATTTTTTTCTAGATGTCTTAATTCATTGTTCTTAAATCTATATTGTTCTTCTAATTTTATTGGATCTTCTAATTTTAGTTTTTCTTGATTTACTAGGTTTATTATTTTTCTTAATGTCTTTTTGTTTGAATAAAAAACATCAATATCAGGATTTGTGTTAAAATCTAATTCATCTATACACATTGTTATATTTACTTGTTTTGCATATTTTATTAGTTCTTTTATTACTTCATATTCTTGACTTGTAAATCCTGAAAATTCGTCTATATATATTATACTATTTTTGATAAAATCTACATCTTTTATATTTTTTGAAAGTATTGTTAGTAAATCTGTTTCTTCAATATATTTTTCTGATATTTGTTTTTCAAAATTTTCATATATTAATTTAATATCTTCTAATTTTGTTTTTAAATATTTGTCTTCTAATTTCTCAGTTTCATCCTTTAATTTTTCTAGACTAACTCCGTGTTTTTTCATCTCTGTAATACTTTGCATTGCTGTTTCTATATTTTCATCAGATTTTCCTAAAAACTTAAAATTATTTTTATTATTATCTAGGATAGAATAAATTAGCATTGCTTTTCCACATTTTGAAAGTGTGCTTTTTGAGTTGCCTCCTACTGTTTGCATAATTCTATGTGCTAGTCTACTAAAGGTTATTACTTCTGCATTTATTACAGCTTCTTCTTTTAAATAGTTCATTAAGTTCTTTTCTGCTGTAAATGAGAATTGTTCTGGTGTTATAAAATATATATTTTCTTGTTTTTCTACTAGATTTGCTATTTCTGAAAAGCAAAAGCTACTTTTTCCAGTTCCTGCTTTTCCATAAATTATTCTTAAACCCATAATTTTCTCCTAATTAGTGATTTTTATTGATAGTTATTTTATAATAGAATAAAGAAAATAGCAAGTAAAACCTGCTATTTATGGTTATAATTATATATTTAAAAAATTACATTCTTTCCAAATCTTTCTCTTAATTTTTCTTTTGAATCTTGAGATAAATTTATATTTACTGTCAAATTTATTTTTGTTTCTGGACTTAATTCTAATAAAGCTGTTGCATCTATTATTGAGTTGTTAGATAAATTTATTGTTAAATTCTTATTATTTTTCAATGTTTTTAAATTTTCTATGTCTTCTGTCCATAAATTATTATTGTATAAATTTAATGTTTCAAGATTTTTAAGTTGAGAAAAATCTAATTTTTTACCATGTAAATCGTTATTTGTTAATGTTAATTTCTTTAAACTACTTAATTCTAAAATTTTATTATAATTTTCAATCTTTGGATTACCATGCAAACTTAGTTCTTCTAATTTGCTAAATTTAGTTAAAACAGGAATTTCTGTTAAACTAGAATTAGGTATCTTTAATCGTATTATTTTATCAGCATTACAATTTATTATAGTTTTTAAGTCTTTTGTTGATACTTTTAAATCTTCTAAATTAGAAATTATATCCTCTATCTCTACTAGATTTATATTATGATTTTTTCCTTGTAAATTTAATACTTTTAAATTATTTAGTGAATTAATTACTTTTACATCATTTATATTATTTTCACCTAAGTTCAATTCCGTCAAATTAGTCATGCTTTTTAAAATATTCTGAGACTTTTCATCTTCTAATGTTAATTGGTTATAAGGTAACTCTAATTTAGTTAATTCAGTTAATCCTTCTAAAGGCTCTAATGTTGTAAGTTTTTGGTTCATTAAACTTAAAATCTTATAATTACTAAATAATTTTAATTTATTAATATCTAAAAAAATTTTTCCTCCTTCTTTTTCTAATATTTGTCCTATTTTATTTAATGCTTCTAATCTTTTTCCTGTATAATTTTCTCTATTTCCATCTAAATTTGGATTATATTTTAAGTCTAATGCAATTAATTCTTCATTTTCACTAAGCGGTGTTATATCAATAATTTTATTTGAACTTAAACTTAAAATTTTTAATTTTTTCAAGTTCTCTAGTCCATTTACTTCTTCTATTTGATTACTTGATAAATCAAGAGTTTCAAGGTTGGTCATACTTCCTAAACCTTTTATCTCTTTTATATTATTATTACTTAAATTTAAAGTAGTTAAATTTTTAAGTTCTGTTATTAAGCCCATATCATTCATATATGTTGCTCTTAGTGTTAATGTTTTTAAATTCTTACAAAATTTTAAATTTTCTATTATATTTTCATAATCATCTTTTCCATATTTATAAAAAGAATTTAAATTTGTTAAATATCTTATTGCCGTATAATCTTTACTATTTCCTTGAACAACCATAATACTTGTTAGTTTTTTACAATTTTCTATTCCATCTAAAGAAGTAATATTAGGTACTGTTTTGCCACTAAAGTCATTTCCTATTTGTAAGCTAAGTAAATTTGGAAAAAATACTAAGTCTTGTAAACTGTCAACTTCTGGGTCTGATATTACTAAACTTGTTTGATTTTTCATCCATTTAAACTTCATTTCATCTTCTTTTACTCCTGAAATTTTTGAAATATACTCGCTAAAACCTTTGCTTGAAAATCTTATTTCTGTTTCATCTTCTAGTATTTTCTCTTTTATTTTATCTCCATATTCTTTTCCATTACTTGCTATATATTTTATGTTTAAGTTATCATCAATTAAAAATATATCTTTTAAACTTTGTAGATTTCCTTTTCCTAATCCTTGCATTCCTTCAAATGAATTATCTTTTAGTGCATAGTACATATAATATTTATCATTTTCCCCTGTTTGTACTGTTCTTGATACTTTTCCTTCTACTAATAATGTCTCTGGTGTTACTTCTTTTTCCTCTATTCGATTTTCTAATTGATATAGTCCTATTTGTTCTTTTACTGTCCCTATAGCTGTTTCTATTTTTGAATCATTTACTCCATTTAATATTCCTTTATCTCCCATTAACATTCCTATGGATACACCTGCTAAGATTAATAATACTATAATTGTTATTACGAGAGCTATGAGTGTTATACCTCTTTCTTTTTTCTTTAAATTCATCATTAGTTCCCTTTCTGTGGCATTTATGCCTCTTTCACAAGGATTATATCACTAATGGGGCATATATGTCAATGACTTGTATTCGTTTTTATTATAAAATATTTTATTATAGATTAGTTTGTGAAGGTGAATTTATGTTACAAGAATATAGAAAAAGAGCAAATATTACACAAGAGAAACTATCTGAATTAACTGGATTAGATAGAAAGACCATCTTTAGAATTGAGAATGATTTAACTATTCCTAGAGTAGATAGTTATGCTAAAATTGTTACTTCTTTAGATATGACAGATAAAGAAATTTTCAACCATTTAAGACATTTAGTACTTAATGATGAAAAAAAAGATAAATGAATTTAAATCCATTTATCTTTTTTCATAGCAAAACTGCTTTTATTTTATCTACATATATAACTTTTTAGTATACAACAATATAAGTTATCCTTAAATTCTTTATTTTATAGCTTTTTTACTTTAATTATGCTTCTCTTCTCCAATAAAATAAATATTGTTGTGCAAGACCTGCTAAATCTCCAAACTTTTCTTTTGCTAAATTTTCAATTTGTTTTTTGCTTACTTTGTTTTCATCTTCATTTTTTATGTATAAATCATTCATAACTCTTCTTACCCAAACATCTATTGGAAATACTTCAAATCTTTTTAGGGTTGAAAATAACAAAATACAGTCTGCAACTTTTGGACCTACTCCTGATAATGTTAAAAGTTTATCTCTTACCTCTATGGTGTCTGAATTATTTTGTAATTTTTCTAAATCAACTTCTTTATCTAATATCATTTTTGTAGTTTCATATAATCGTATATCTCTAAATCCTAATCCTAAACTTCTATATTCTTCGACTGTTACATTTTTTAGTTCTTCTGGTGTTGGAAATGTATAATATTCTTTTCCGTTCCATTCAATTTTCTTTCCATAATTTTTTGATAGTCTTTCTATTATTCCTTTTATTCTAGGAATATTATTATTAGCTGAAATTATGAAAGAAATTATTGTTTCCCATAATTCTTGATTTAGAATTCTTATTCCTTTTCCATATTCTATACTTGTTTTCATATTTTCATCTATCTTTGATAATTTTTCTTTTATTTCTTCATAATCTCTATTCATGTCAAAATATTTGTTTATTTCTTCTTCAAAATTTTCAGCACTACTAACTCCTGTAAAAATGATAGTATCATTTTCTTTTTTCACATTTACTACATTATTTTTCCATATTCCAGTATAACTATCATCATTTTCTTTATTCCATCTAAAACATTGTCCACAGTCAAATATGTCTTTTAATTCAAATGAATTGGGACTTTCTATTATATATTTTTGTTCTTTCATATTTACTTCAATTCCTTTCTCAGGCATATATTAACACAGATAACTTTTTATTCCTAATTACTTAATTTGTATTTTTCTCAAACATAATACTAGATAATTTTTATTTTTTATTTTTTATTATTTATTTAATATTACTATTATTGTTTTATTTACTTTATATATTTTAAGTGAGTTATAAGTTTGGATAGTTTTTATTTTTTTACTAATTGTAATTATACTATATTTTTGTTAGTTTGTGTATATTTCTACTGTAATTTTACTCTTTACTTTTGTAAAAATCTTGTCTTTTATGCTCTTTTAAATCCTTGTCCTAATACTTCTCTTGAATTTGTTATTATTATAAAGCTATTTTTGTCAATTTTTTTTGCTATTTCTGTTACTTTTGATACATCTCTTCTTGTTACTGCACACATTAATATTAATATTTCTTCATTTGTGTACATTCCTTTTCCATATATTCCTGTTGTTCCTCTTTCTATTGATTTCCCTATTTTTTCGGCTATTTCTTCGCTTTTTTTAGATACTATAAAAATGAGTTTTGTAAAATCTATTCCTTCAAATAATATATCTATTATTTTTCCCATTAAATAAATTGCAATCCCTGAATATAATCCAATTTCTATTTCTCTGAAAAAAAACATATTTAATGTTACTATTATAATATCTATTATAACAATTATATTTCCTGTTCTAATACTTGGTTTATATTTTTTGGCTATATATGTTACCATGTCTGTTCCTCCTGTTGAACTATTTACTTTTAATATAATAGCCGTCCCTACTCCTATTATTATTCCTCCATATATACATGCTAAAAATCTATCTTGTGTTAGTGGTTTAAATTTATCTAAGCAATCGATAAAAGTTGATAATGATATTGTTCCTATTAATGATTTTACAAAAAAACTTTTTCCGATTTTTAATATTGAAATTAAAAACAATGGAATATTTAATAATATTATTGTTGTTCCCATTGGTATTTTTAACAGGTAATATATTATTGTTCCTATTCCAGCAATTCCTCCTGAAGATAATTGATTTGGTAACAAAAATAATGATATACCTATTGATATTACAAATGAGCCTAATATTGTTCCAAATATTTCTGCTATTTGCTTTTTTATATTGTATTTTTCTTCAATGTGTTTTATATTGTTCATGAAATCACCTTTATATAAGTATTTGTATTTTTAAGTATTTTATGCAAATTAGGGAATTCTAAAATATACAGTTAACCTGTAAAAATATTTTTTATATCACTTTTCCTTGTTTTATATTGAAATCATAAATACTAAATTTTAAAATCTTAAGCAACATAGATAACTAAGGAAATTTCAAAAAAATGTAATATATGTTTGACAAACTTACATGAGAATTTTAAAAAAGCTTTTAATACTACTTGACAATAGCCCTATTATTTGGTATCATAATAATTGCTTAATTATGCGGGAATAGCTCAGTTGATAGAGCGCTGCCTTGCCAAGGCAGAGGTCGCGGGTTTGAGCCCCGTTTCCCGCTCCATATAGATTTTTTAATATTTTTCTATTTTGGTACTATTAATTAAGTCTTTGCATATAATTAATTAGATACGGCGACATAGCCAAGTGGCTAAGGCACGAGTCTGCAAAACTCTGATCCCCGGTTCGAATCCGGGTGTCGCCTCCAAAAATATAGTTTTACAACGTGTTATACAGTTTTAAAATGTGTTAGAAAATCCCTAGAAATAGGGATTTTTTATTTTTTTGTTTTACTCTGTGTTATAATAAATTAAAGTGTCTGGGTTAAAATTGGGTTAAAAAAATAGTCCTCTTTTTCTTTTGCTTTTCACTATTTTATCATAATTATAATTTCTTAAATGTTGTCATATCAACGTTTTTTGACCTTGAAATTGCCCATAAAATTTGATTTTTATTGTCGAATATAAAATATTCGTGAAAATAAAAAATAATTGTAAAATTTGTGATGTTTGCTTGAAATATGTAAAAATTTATTGTATAGTAGATATTGTAGGAAATGAGATAGCAGATATGTTGTGGCTACCACTTTCAATACTCGATACATTCGAGAGCAAGGAGGTGGTTGTTTATGGGATTTATATTAACTTTAATATATGCTTTGGGATTCTCCCTAACTGTAAACGTAGCCTTGTTGTGTATTATATACATAATGTGGACTAATAAACAATAAAAAACAACACATTCTGCTTTGACCAGTGGGAATGTGTTGTTATAACAATTTATGTGTTAACCACATTTTCTGTGGCTCTCATTTTCTATCTATATTATACACAGATTTTTAATTTTTGTCAAATGCAATTTTGAAAAACGTTTTATTGTGTGTTATATAAAATTACACTATATTATATAAAATTAAAATTATTGGGTTAAAAATGAGTTAAAATGAAGATTTTAAATATAAAATTGTAGGCTATAAGCGAGTTATAAGCTATACTCAACTTGACTATAGCCTCCATTAAAAAATGATTTTATATGTGACAAAATTTTAGTTATTTTTTTGAATTTGTCCTATATCCGAACAGCTATTATCATATCTAGATTATAATAATCAATATTTCTATTAACCTTACGATTACCTTCATAATTATCCCCCAGCATAGCTGGGGGGTTTTCATTGAAGTTAAAAAAAGATTGTAAATTTTTTTACAATCTTTTTTAGCTTTTTATTTACTTTCTATTAATTCACTCTTATACTCTTTATCTCCTACCTTAAAATTAATAAACAATTTTTTAGCTAAATCTTTTTTAGTAATATTGAAAGATACACTATATCCACCATCTCCTATTGTTCCACCACTACCTTCTTGATATTTATTTCCTTCTCCATCTGTAATATTTAGCATTTCTTCACATCTTCTTCTAAATTCGTCTCCTACCATATCTTTTCCTGAAGCTATTAGATTTAGGTATTCTTCTGATTTAAAATTCATCACAAATTTTGTTTCTGTTAATGTTATTTTTGATATTTCTAATCCTGGAATTTCATTTGCTAATTTTAAGTTTATAGTTTCTCTTTTATTCATTTCATCTGGAATATCAAATTCAAATAACCATTTAGCATTGCTTAAATCAAAATTCTTAACATTTAATTTTTCATCTTCTCCTTTATTAGCTTCAAAATATCCTATATCAAATATTTTAATATAGATTTTTTTACTCTTTGGAAATTTATCTCTAGTCTCAATTTCTATACCGTTAATAGCTATTTTTTCACTTTCATTACTTGATATATTTCCACTTCCACTACTACTTGCTAAGTGTGGTCTATTTAATCCTTTATTACCATATACTCCAAGTTCTTTTTCCATAAAAATCCAATTATAATCATATTTTTCATTTTTATCTATACGCATTCTTGTACTTATATCATAAATATTTTTATTTTCGTCATATACTGCATATGAAAAATCTAACATTTTGTAATTAATTTTGTAATCAATTTCTTTATTAAATTTTAAATTAACATTTGCTTTAAAAGTATCGTCAGTTATATTAATTGAGTCTATTTTAACTCCTATTCCATCTTGAAATACATAGTCCATTCCTTCTACTTTAGCATAGTTTTTTTCTTTGTCATAAGATAATTTTCCTTTTGTTTCTACTGTTGGTATTTTTTCAAATGCTTGAAATCTATTATCCATATCGATTAGTCCATAAAGTTTATATGCCATAATACCTATAATAGCCATAAGTATTATTACTAAAATTGCTACTACAATTTTGTTCCATAATTTCATTTTTTCTTTTTTCATAAAATTCCCCCTTTTCTTCTGTGTAACCTAGCCATCATGAGTTATCCTTTATAACTTTTAGACCTTTGGCTTTGCGCCATAAATTTTCATTTATTTTGCTTTGTACATCTACTTGAATCATACCATACTTTTCCAAATTCAACAAGTTTTTTTCATTATTAAATTTTTTTATATTTTATAAATTATATTATTTTAGAAGTAGTTTAGATATATAATATAAGCAATTACTAAGTGAAATAACAAAGTAATTATATGAATTTTTTATAAAAAATACCTAAACTTAAAAGATTTTATTATTTTTTATCTAATTACTATCATCTCTTTAGTTTTATTTTTTAAGTTTAAAATGTATGTCTTTCATATTTGGAAATGCATTAACTAATCTTCTATGAAGCATAGATTTTTCTCTTAGTTTTTGTTTTACAAATTGTGTTATTTCTTCTGTGTTATCTTTTATTGCTTTTATTCCTTCTGCTTTTATTGCAGATACTATTCTAGATGAAACAATGTTATCTGTAATAAATATTAATAATAGTAATCCTGATATTATATGTAATCCAATATCACTAAGAGATGAATACCAACTAAAAAATATTGGGTTTGTAAAGTATGATATTACCATTCCTAAAAGTCCAAATGGAATTAATGTTTCTAAGCAAATTCTTCCATTTATATTATACTTTTTATTACTGTAATCCCACCATCTTGCATGATATTTCTTCTCTAATATATAACTTGTTAAGTATTCTATTACCGAACATATAATTACAGACATAAAAAATAGTGCTATTGGATCATCTAAATATTTTTTTAATAAAATAGTTATTGCTAATGCTCCCCATCCATATATTGGACAATATGGTCCTATTAAAAATCCTCTATTTATAAATCTTTTTTCTTGTATTAACTTACAAATTACTTCCATAAGCCATCCAAAAAATGAATATGTTATGAATAGTAAAAAGTATATTTCTATTGTGTGTAAAAATTCCATATTTTCCTCCTCCTTAATATTCTAAAGTATATCATAAATATTAAAAAAAACAATAAAAAAATGATAGAACTATAAATTTAAAAGTTTATAATTCTATCATTTTTTATGATATTTTAAGAAATTCATATTCATACCCTGAAACTGTATTTGTATCATATTTATATCCTTTATAAACGCCACCATCTTCATCACTTAAATCAATGTCAAGCTTTACAGTACAAACAAAGTGTTCATTTAAGTTATTTATAATATTAATATTAAAACTCAAATTATAATTTATATCCTCAAGATTTATGTTTGCTTCTTGCAACACTTTCCCATTAAATGATACAGTATTTGCATCACTAGATGCTGCATAATTTGTTATAATATCTTGGTTCATATATTCTAAAGTAATTGGGTTTGAGCAATCTGAATAAAATGTGGGTTTTGAATAATCTGTACTATCATTTTGACTATTATTTGTTATTATATTATATTCAATTTTTTCACTTTCTGGTTCTGAAATTTCTTTATATTTAGCAAAGTCTAATGCATTTTTATAATTTACATATTGATATCCTTTATCTGAACATGTTGTGATTTTTACATTATCTATATATAATTCTTTAACAGTGTTTTCACTTGTCATATCATATACCGTGCTTGTATTGTCTAAGTATATTGCAATATCTGAATACTGCAATATACTTAGGTCTTTTAATGATTCATTTTCACTTTTATCAATAGCATTTGCACTGCTATATACAATTATCTTGTGTATCTTAAATATTGGATTTTTGTTTTCTTCTGCTGATTTTACAATTTGTTTTGTAAATTCTTCTCTTGCAAATACTTCTTTAAAAACTAAATCGTAATATAGAAATGATGTGACACATAATATCAATATTAATATTGTAAAAACTAATTTATAATTCTTAATTCTAATTTTTTTCATATTGACTCCTTTTATTTAAGTCTATTATATAACATTTCCATATAAGAAAATACTTTTTTGTGCCAATCAGGGTCACTAGCATATCTTTGATTAACTCCCTCTAATGTTGGTCCGTTATAATACCAAGCACTTGCTGTTTCTCCTCCATAGATTTTTGTTCCTGATGGATTTAAGTAATATTTTACTAAAGATTTTGAAACTGTTTCTATTCCTTCTTCATATGTAGCAAAATCGTATGATGATTCATATGGTGTTTGATCATATGAGCCATATCCAAATAAGTTATGTTTTTCCTGTGATATTTGTGATGTTCCCCAAGCACTTTCATGTATTGCTATTGATGCTATAAATAGCCCATTTACATTATATTTTTTATCTACATTATAAAATACTTCTGCATTACTTTCAAAAATCTTATTTGCATCATTTGATATTCCTTTAAATATTTTTTGATAGTCTTTTAAAGTTAAACCTGTTGATTTATTTAATTCCATATTTATATTAACTTTAATTAAAATTCTTTGAATTCTGTTTTTCTCTACTATATTAGGTGTTACATATGCTGATGTTAGATTTTTTGTTGGTATATATCCTTCAATATTGTCAAAAGACACTTTACACCATTCTTCATTTGGTAATTCTAATAATTTTACATCTAAACTTTGTTTTATTTTAGCAACTTCTTCTGAATTATCATTTGCTTCTTTTCTTAAACTTGTATCTGTTGTTAAATATACAATATCTCCAAGATGAATTTTTAATTTGGCTAAGAAATCTGATGTTCCTATATCTAGTATTTCTTGTACAGGTTCTTGTGTTGTATGTTTTTCTAGTATAATTTCTTCAATAAATTCCCCATTTTCATATGTTTTTACTAAAGATACACTTTCTTTTCCTAATGCCCCTTTTTGTAAAACAATTTGTTCTCCTCTTGGCAAAGTTGCATTTGCTTGAGACTTTATTTCAAAATCTATATTTCTATCTTCAGATACTTGTTCTTTTACTTTTTCAAAACTAGAATTTTCTGAAATTATTTTTTGCATATTTAAGGCTCTTCTATTTATTTCAAAGTCACTAGGTATTGCTGCTGTTTCTACTTTTTCTTTTTTATTTTCTTCTGTTTCATTTGTCGCTGATTCCTTAGAAAATACATCTTTAGGAAATGCAGCTATTATTATTAATATTAGAACTGAAAGAATTATGATTAGATTTGAAAGTCTTACACTTTTTTTATTTTGATGAAATGATGTTTCTTCTGATGTCATTACAACTTTTGTTTTCTTTTTAGTTGGCTTAGTTGTCTTTTTTCTAGTTTTAGCACTAGTATTTTTTACCTGTGCTTCTTGCTGTGTATATCTAATTTGTTGTAATTCTTTGAATACTTCTGATAAATTTCTTTCATCTTTATTATTTACTATAGATTCTTCTTTATCTTTTAACACATATATTCCCTCACTTTCCATAATAATATACATTCATATTATACAATATTAAAATTTTTCTGTCTACAAATTTAGATAAAATTCAAATGGGAATTTTAGAGAATTATTTGTATTTTGGCTATTTATAAAAAAAAGTGTAATTTAATAGCTTTTTTTGTTAAATAGTTCTTTACTAAATATCTACAAATCCCTTGCAAAATCTGTAAAATAGTATATAATATTGGAAGTTAAGAGGTGAAAATTTTGAATATAGAACAAGCAGAAATAGAAATAGGTTATACTTTTAAAAATAAAGATTTATTAAAAAATGCTTTTACTCATACTTCTTATGCTTATGAAAAAAATGTATCTAGTAATGAAAAACTAGAATTTCTTGGTGATAGTATTTTAGAATTCATATCAAGTAAGTTTTTATATAATAATTATACAAATTTACATGAAGGAGAAATGACTAAGGTTAGAGCTACTGTGGTATGTGAAAAAAGCTTATATAAAATTGCAAAAAAACATAACTTTGGTGAATTTTTATTTTTAGGAAAATCTGAAATTGTAAATGGTGGAAAAAATAGGCCAGCTATACTTGCAGATAGTGTTGAAGCTGTAATCGCTGCTATGTACTTAGATGGTGGTTTAGATGTTGCTGAAAAATTTATTGTTGAAAATTTAAAAGATGAGATTAAACTTGCTACAATTCATGTTGGTGATAAAGATTATAAAACTGTGTTACAAGAAAAATTACAAGAAAATGGTGATGTTAAAATTTCCTATGAAATCATAAGTGAATCAGGTCCAGACCATGATAAAAGTTTTGAAGCTCAAGTTATTTTTAATGGTAAGATTTTAGCAAATGGAAATGGCAAAAGTAAAAAAAGTGCTGAGATGCAAGCTGCAAAAAAAGCTTTAGAAAATTTAAAATAGAAAAGAGGTAAATCTATGAAACATCAATATATAATTCCCATATTTGTGCCACATTTAGGTTGTCCAAATGATTGTATTTTTTGTAATCAAAAATCAATTAGTGGTCAAAAAAAGAATATGACAAAAGAAGAAGCAAAAAACATAATAGATAATTACCTAAAAAATTTAAATGATTCAGATGCATTAATAGAAATAGCATTTTTTGGTGGTAGTTTTACAGCAATTAATGAAAATTTACAAAATGAATTATTAGAACTTGCATATACATATGTTAAAGAAGGAAAAGTTGAAAGTATAAGGATTTCTACTAGACCTGATTACATAGATAAAAATATTTTAAAAAGACTTAAAAAATATAAGGTAAAAACAATTGAATTAGGTGTTCAATCTGCAAACGATTTCGTTCTAAAAAGAGCAAATCGAGGTCATACTTTTGAAGATGTAAAAAAAGCTTCTAAGTTAATTAGATGGTATGGTTTTAGATTAGGTCATCAAATGATGGTTGGCTTGCCTGAAAGTACAAGACAAGATGAGATAAATACTGCAAAAGCATTAATAAAATTAAAACCTAAAATGGTTAGAATTTATCCGGTTTTAGTTGTAAAAAATACTAAATTGGAAAAAGAATATGAAGATGGTATTTATAAAGCTTTACCTTTACCTCAAGCAGTTGAAACTTGCAAACAACTGGTTCGAATGTTTTCTGATAAAAATATTGATATAATACGAGTTGGTTTACAAAATACTGATGAAATTTCAGACCCATCTTGTGAAAAAAGTGAAGTTGTTGCTGGTCCATATCATCCAGCTTTTAGACAACTTGTTGAAGCTGGTTTATGGTATGATGCTATTGTTGAAAAAATTAAAAAGTTAAATGTTAAAGTAAAGGAAGTTCAAGTCACTGTAAATCCTTTAGATGTCAACAATGTTATTGGTCATAAAAAAGATAATGTATTGAAACTAAAAGAATTTTATGATGTAGATTTGGTTTTGAAACAAGATTCTAATATTAAACAAGGTAAATCTAAAATTGATATCACTAAGACTTATGCTGATTTTTTGGAAGAAATTGAAACTAAAAAAGAAGTCTCTAAAAAATAAGAAAAGTAGCAAAACTATACAAGCAAAGCTATCATTGGTCCTTTTAAAGGTCACTTTTACTTTTTATATACGAAAAAAACTGTTCAATTATTTTATATATTAAATTTATACTAAAATAATTGAACGGTTTTATTTCTGTTTATAACTTTTTAACAATTTCTTAAATACAACTTTAATATTCTATATTTTAATCTTTTTAGTTTGAATTTTACTTTTTTAATTATTTTAATGTAACATTATACTTTATTTTTATTAATTTTATATTCCTATATTAAATTTTTAACTTGTTTAAAAATTATTATTTTTCTAAATTCTCTGCATATTTATTATTAACTATTTTATCAAATGGTACTTTTTGGGTTAATTCTCCTGCTTGTGTCATTACTTCTTGTAATCTTTCAAAACTTTCTTCTTTTAATTCAGGAGTTTCATTCCAGGCCTCAATATCTTTGTAGGTTTTAACTGCACTTTCTAACATTTCTACACTTGTATCTGGGAAGAAACTTTGGATTACTTCTGCTATTTCTTTAGCTGTATGTTCTTTCACCCATTTTTGTCCATCATATATTGCTTCTGTAAATTTTTGTATTATTTCTTCATTTTTTTCAATATAACTCTTTTTAGCGAAATATGCCGTATATGGTATATCTCCTGCTGCTTCTCCTACTGATGCTACTATATATCCTTTTCCCTCTTTTTCTGTCATTGAAGCAGTTGGCTCAAATAATGTTACATATTCTGCATTTCCTGATGCAAATGCACCTGCCATTAAATCAAATTTGATACTATCATCTAATATTACATCTGTTTCTGGGTTTATTCCATTTTTTCTTAGCACATATTGTAATGTCATAAATGGTACTCCACCTTTTCTTCCTGGTATAATTGTTTTTCCTTTTACATCTTCCCAAGAAAATTTGTCTGTTTTATTTCTAGCCACTAAAAGTGAACCATCTTTTTTTGTCATCTGTGCAAATACTTGTGTATAGTCTTCTTTTCCTTCATTGTATACATATATTGATGCTTCTGGTCCGTGCAAATCCTATGTCGCTTTGATTTGATAATACTGATGTCATTACTGCATCTGCTCCTTGACCTGTTGTTAATTCTATTTCTATTCCTTTTTCCTTGAAAAATCCTTTATTAATTGCTATATATTGTGGAGCATAAAATACTGAACGAGTTACTTCACTCAACTTTACTTCTGTTAATCCATCTTTGCTATTATTGCCTTTTTTCTTGAATGTAAAAACTCCTAAAATTAATACTAATAATAAAATTATTATCATTATTACATATGTTCTCTTTTTCATTTTTTTCCTCCTTTTTTAGTATATTTTATGTTTATCTCTTTAAATTGTGTATGAAAACAAATAAAATACACCATTTAGTGATTTAAAATATTTTTCCTATTTTTACTAAATACGGTGTATTTTTATTTAATAATCTTTATTGTTTGATATACTTTATTATGTTTTTTACAATATTTTTATACAAATTTATAATACCACTATACATTTGTATATTTTATATTTTTTCTTTTCTTATTTCACTTAAATCTTCTTGATTTTAGTATAGCTTTTTCTAACATTAATACTGCTAAATACATTAATCCTGCAACCACTCCTAAGATGATTACACTTGCCATTACTAAATCTAGTTTAAATACTTGGCCTCCATATACAATTAAATAGCCTAATCCTGCTTTTGATACTAAAAATTCTCCAGAAATAACTCCTACTAAAGAAAGACCTATGTTCACTTTTAAAGAATTTATAAATGTAGAAATATTTGCTGGTAAAACTATCTTTGTTAATATTTGAAACTTACTTGCATTATATGTTTCTGCCATTTTTATTAAATCTTTGTCTGTTTTTATAAATCCATTTAGATTTTCTAATATAGTTACTACTAATGAAATTGCAATAGCCATTACGATTATTGCTGGTGTTCCTGCACCTACCCATATTATTATTATTGGTCCGAAGTGCTACTTTAGGCAAACTGTTTAATACTACCAAATATGGTTCAAAAACATTTGCTAAAAATTTTGACCACCATAATGCAATCGCTATAATTGTTCCTAGTATTGTTCCTAATAAAAATCCTACAACTGTTTCATATACTGTTACTCCGATATGTTTTAGCAAGTCATTTGAGCCTAGATTCATAAATGTTTCAAATACTCTACTTGGTTTACTTGTTATAAAACTATCTATCACATTTAAATTTGCGAGTATTTCCCATATTCCTAAAAATGCTACTAATATTGCTGTTTGTGTTAGAAATATTACTACTTTTCTTTTTTTATTTTTCTTTAAATATTGTTTTCTTTCTTTTGATATTATTAAATTATTCATCTACACCAAGCTCCTTCCATAAAGTATTAAAATATTTGCTAAATTTAGGATTCTCTCGGCAATTTATTGGATTTCTATTTTCCATTTCAAAATCTATTTTGTGTATATCTTTTACTGTACCTGGTCTTTTGCTTAGAACTAACACTCTATCTGCCATACTTATTGCTTCTGATATATCATGAGTTACCATTAATGTGGTTATTTTTTCTTTTCTTAATATGTTGTATATGTCATTTGTTACCATTATTCTAGTCTGATAATCTAAAGCAGAAAAAGCTTCATCAAGAAGTAATATTTTTGGTTTTATTGCTAGTGTTCTAATTAATGCAACTCTTTGCCTCATTCCTCCTGATAATTCTGATGGATATTTATTCCTAAATTCATATAAATTATATTTTTTTAATAACTCTTCTACATATTTTTTATTTTCTTCATTTACTTTTCCTTTTATTTCTAGTCCAAATATAGTATTGCTCCATATCGTTCTCCAATCTAGTAAGCAATCTTTTTGCAACATATATCCTATTTTAGGTGAAATTCCTTCTACTTTTTCTCCTTCAATATATATTTCTCCATTTGTTTTTGTTTCTAACCCACTTATTATTGAAAGTAGTGTTGATTTTCCACATCCACTTGGCCCTATTATTGATACAAATTCTCCTTCTTTTATTCTAAAATTTACATTTTCAATAGCTAATACTTCTCCTTCTTTTCCTTGATACTTTTTGCTTATATTTTTAACTTCTAATATTGATTCCATTTTATTCCTCCTTTTATAGCTTTACTATATATTATGTAAATATCGTTAAAAAGTGCATTCACTAACCTTATTAAACATTGAAAATCTTAATTTTATAAACTGTTGTTCATAATCATATGAGTTAAATAATCTGGGGAAAAAATAGAAAGAAAATTTTAAGAAAAATATA
>USFW01000013.1 GCA_900553985.1 uncultured Clostridium sp. | reverse complement strand
AATCCATCAACAGGAGTTGCAAGTGAAGTAACAATATATATAAATGCAACAGATAATTTATCAGGAATAGGAAGTATAACGAATACAACATATGATAATATAAGAAAAATAAATGATACAACATATATAGTAACAGCAAATGGTACATATTATTTTACAGTTACAGACAGAGCTGGGAATATTTCAAGTAAAAGTATTTATATAAGTAATGTTGAAGAGAAAAAATTAAGAGTAGGGGATTATGTAAATTATATTCCTACAGGTGCTCAATCATATTATATACCTGAGAGTTATTTAGGAGTAGCTCAAACATTATATAAAGAAAATCTTGAATGGAGAGTGCTAGATATTAAAGATGATGGATATGTAGAGTTAATAAGTACAACAGCAAATACTAATATCAATATGAAAGTTGCAAGAGGTTACAATAATATGGTTTATGTACTAAATGATGTAGCAAAAGAATTATATAGTAATAATTCAATAGGAGCAATTGCAAGAAGTATAAAAGTAGAGGATGTAATAGATAAAATTAATCCAGGATATGATTATGTACAAAAATTTTTAACATACGGAGAATATTTAAAAGCTTATACTCAATATGGTTCAATGCAAGTACCAAGCATTTGGAAAAAGGAAATTGGTACAAACAACAGTATAGATGGAGTTAATAACAATGGAACATTAGGAAGAAGTGAACAAAATGAGTTAATATATGAAGATCTAGTAACAGTAAACTCATATATGACATACACTAATATGTATTTTAATTTGAATGCAGATGTAAAAAATAATATGAAAACAGTAGAAACCAAAAATTCTTTAAATGACAGTGAAATTTATTATAATCTACTAGTGAAGACTTCAGGAGATGTAAAAGCATATACCTTCGCAACAAGATTAATTTTCAATAGTGGAGGTAGTAATCCTTCTTTAGGTTTTGGATATAATTGGGGAAATGGAATATATGGTGTAGGAATGAGTTATGAGTTAATTAATAGTACGATAAAATTGTATCCTATGCGTATGATTGTAAAATTACCAAAATCTGCAATAAATATACAAGTTGGTACAGGAAATAAAGGTGATGGATGGGGGATGCAATAGATAAAATGACTTCATAAAAATTTTATTAAAAAGAAAAACTAATATAAAAGTCTTATATAAAAAAGAGGCGATATTAGTTTTTTTTTTAATTTTAATAAATAATGTAATTTAACAATAATTAAAAAATAATATTAATGCTTTAAAGTTAAAAATAGATATATTCCTGAATTTGACAGTTGTAGAAGATAAAAGAATGATAACCTTTGATATAAAAGAATTTCAGCCTTTTGTTGACTAATAAAAAATTGCGTACTATAGATTAATTTTTTAAATTTCTCAAAATTTTTTTGATAGAAGTAGTTGTTGTAATTTCATTGTCAGTTCTAAATTTAAATATTTCATGTAAATTATCTGTTAAATCACTTCTTGAATATGTTGGCAAATACTCTAATTCATTTGCTTTACAAAAATTCATATTTTTTAAAGTATCAATAATTTGAGATGTTGTATATTTTTCATTAAGCTTTTTTTCTAAAAATCTTAAAAGTACTAATGAAAGTTCTCTTACGGAACTTATCCGTTCTTCCATCGTGGGGCGGTTACTCTGACACAGCGACAGGTCCCTTCTGTTTCGTCAGTCACAATGGCGATGCTAATGCCAACCATTTGTTTCGCCCGGTGTTGATTCCTTAGTACTTTTGTGGATTTTAGTAAAATAAAATCTTACCAAAATGTTGTAATTTTAAAAAATATTGGTATAATTATATATGGACGATTTTTACGAAAGGGAGGATTTTTATGTTAAAAAAAGTAGCAATATTAGCAAATGGAGGAGATGTATCAGGATTTAATGCTGTAATAAGAGCAATAGTAAAAACAGCAGAAAATCATGGTATAGAATGTTATGGAATAATAGATGGATATAACGGACTACTAAAAAAAGACTTTGAATTACTATCAACAGCAGGAGATGGAGATGCAAAGGGAATATTACCAAAAGGTGGTTCAATAATAGGTTCATCAACAAATGCAAATGTATTTAATTATAAAGTAATAGATGAAGAAGGAAATGTTGAATACAAAGACTTATCAGATGTGTGTGTGCAAAATATTAAAGAAGCAGGATTTGACTGTATCTTTACATTAGGAGGAGATGGAACACAAAAATCTGCAAGAGACTTTTCAACAAAAGGAGTTAATGTTATAGGAGTACCAAAAACAATAGACAATGATGTAGCATGTACAGAAATAACATTTGGATACAACACAGCAGTATCAGTAGCAATGGAAGCAATAGATAGGTTACACACAACAGGAGAAACACATCATAGAATAATGGTATTAGAAGTAATGGGAAGATATGCAGGATGGATCGCACTAGAATCAGCAATAGCAGGAGGAGCAGATGTTGCATTAATTCCAGAAATACCATATGACATAGAAAGTGTTGCAAGAAAAATAGAAAACAGAAAGAAAAGAGGAAAAAGCTTCAGTGTAGTAGTAGTAGCAGAAGGAGCAAAACCAAAAGATGGAGAAATAACAATAGCAGGAACAAGAGACAACGGAGCAGGAGTTGACAACACAAAACTAGGAGGAGTAGGAGAAATAGTAGCAAAACAACTAGAACAGCTAACAGGCCTAGAAGCGAGAAACACAACACTAGGATACATGCAAAGAGGAGGAACACCAACAGCATATGACAGAGTACTATCAACAAAATACGGAGTAAAAGCAATGCAACTAGCACTAGAAGGAAAATTCGGAACAATAGCAGTCTTAAAAAACGGAAAAGTAGACTCAGCAACACTAGAAGAAGTAGTAGGAAACAACACAAAAATAGGAGCAGTATCAGGAAATACAGCAGAAAGCAACATAAGAAAAGTAACAATGGACCATGACCTAGTAATAACAGCAAGAAATATAGGAATTAATTTAGGTGATTAGTAAAAAAATAAAAAATTATAAAAAATAAACAAAAACTCCAAAACAAAATACTAAATACAAATCAAATAGCAAACTAAAAAATTAAAAAAACAAATTAAAAATTGCTATAAAATAGCAATAAAAAGCCAAAAAATAGTAGTGTAGTTAAAAGCTAAATATATAAAATTTTAAGGTTTATGTGCGACTGTAATAATTTTAGAAGTTCTTTGCAAAAATTTTGGGTAATGTTCGAGTGGTCACTTTTTAAAAAAAGTGACCAGCACAGAAAGGGCACCAAAAATTTTGCATAGAAATTCTTAAATTATGAAAGAAGCCATAAACCTTAAAATTTTATATATTTAGCTTTTAACGATCCAAACCAAACCACACACAATTTTCGCCAATTATTACAATTATATTACATTCCCCAAAAATATTGTTATCCAAAAAAAATATTGCTATAATCAACTTATAAATATAAATACGAAGGAGGAATCGTTATGTTAAAATCAAACGTAGCATGGAGCACAAATAAAGACAGTTATACACAAGGAAAGGAATCTGCACAAAAAGCAGTAGTAGACCTAATCCAAACAAAAGTAGCATTCTTATACACATCAGTAGACTGTAACATAGAAAAAGTATTAGAAGGAGCAAAATCAGAACTAGGAACAGCACCAATAATAGGATGCACATCAAGTGGAGGAATAATCACGCCAGGAGGCTTCATAACATCAGAAAACGGATTCACAGGAATAATGGGAATAGGAGACCCTAACATGGCAGTTGGAGTAGCAGGAGCACCAAGAGGAGAAGACCCAAGAGCAACAGCAAGAAAAGTAGCAAAAGAAGCAATGGCAAAAGTAGGAACAGACAAAGCCCCAAGTTACTATTACATGGTAGCATCACCAGGAGAAGAAGAACAATATGTAAAAGGAATCGCAGATGTAATAGGAGAAATTCCATTCTCAGGAGGAAGTGCAGCAGATAACACAGTTGAAGGAAAATGGAAAATCTTCACAAATGACCAAATTTTCTCAGATGGTGTTGCAGTAGCATTTTTCTACACAAACACACCAATTGAAAATGAATTTACAGGAGCATACCATGAAACAACAAATTCAGGAATAATCACAAAATTAAAAGGAAAAAGAACATTAGTAGAAATAGATGGAGTACCAGCAATTAAAAAATATGCTGAATGGACAGGAAAGAAAGAAAAAGATTTAATGGGAAGTAATTTATTATCAGCAACAATAACAGAACCGTTAGGAGTAAAAGATAGATTAGGAGATTTAATAGCAATTCGTCACCCTATGTTTGGAAACGAAGATGGTTCAATGAATATAGGAAATGATATGGCTGTAAATACTGCTATAATTCAAATGCAAGGAAGTGTTGACGAATTAATACAAGGTGCAGCTAAAACAGCTAAGAAACTACAAAAAAGATTACCAGGTAAAGCTGGAGCATATCTATTTATCCACTGTGGAGGAAGAAAATTAGCAATTGGAGACAGAATAGGAGAAGTATCAGATGCAATTAAAAAAGTAGTAGGAGATACTCCATTTATAATGGCATTCACATTTGGAGAATATGGAGATACTGACCACTCTGGAAATACTTGTGGAGGCTTAATGCTTTCAGATACAGCATTTTGCGAATGAAGAGATGGGGAAAAACCACAAAATGAAGAAGCAAAATATGAATGTACTATAACAAAATATAAAGATGGAGAAGTTATGGTATGTAAAAATATAAATTCAAGTAAAAGGGAGGAAGCAACTATGAAAAACTTAATTGGTTATGAATGGAAAGAAGCTTCTAACGGAGCAAAAATTGAAGTAGTAAATCCTGCAACACAAGAATTAATAGAAACAGTACCAAATGTAACAGAAGAAGATGTAGATGAAGCAGTAAAAGTTGCAGTTCAAGAACAAAAGAAATGGGAAAAAGTTTCTATATATGAAAGAGCAGAAATATTATATAAATTTGTTGACTTAGTAGAAGAAAACAAAGAAAGATTAGCTATTTTATTATCTAACGAGACAGGAAAACCAATAAAAGAAGCAAGAGGAGAAATAGCAAATGTTAGAATAGGAACAAGAGGATTTATTGAAAGAGCAAAACACTTATATGGAGAAAGTATACCAGCAGGAACAGAAGCAGGACAAGAAAAAACAATGCAAATAACAAAAAGATATCCATTAGGTGTAATTGCTGCAATAATACCATTCAATTTTCCAAGCGACTTATTCTGCCAAAAAGTGCCACCAGCATTAATGATGGGAAATAGCATAATAGTAAAACCATCAAATTATAATCCATTAACATTAATAGAATATGTTAAATTAATGGTAGAAGCAGGAGTACCAGCAGGATGTATTCAAATACTAACAGGGGATGGTCCAACAGTAGGACAAGCTTTAGCAAGACATCCAGGAGTTCACCTAGTATCATTGACAGGAGGAACAGCAGCAGGAATACAAACAATGGGAACAGCATCAAAAAATTTAACACATGTAATGCTAGAATTAGGTGGAAATGATGCATTTATTTTCTTAGAAGATGGAGATATGGACTTAGCAGTAAAAGAAACTATCTGGGGAAGGTTATATAATGGTGGTCAAGTATGTTGTGCAAGTAAAAGATTCTTAATACACAACTCAAGAAAACAAGAATTTATCGAAAGAATGAACGAAGTAATTTCTAATTTAAAAGTTGGAGACCCAATGCAGGAAGATACAGATATGGGACCAATGATAAATATAAATGCAGCAAAAAGAATAGAAGAACAAGTAAACCAAATGGTTGCAGAAGGTGCAACAGTAGTATGCGGAGGAAAAAGAGAAGATGCATATTACTATCCAACAATACTAGATAATGTAACAAAAGACATGGAAGTTGCAAAAGATATGGAAATATTTGGACCAGTAATATCAGTAATAGGATTTGATACAGAAGAAGAAGCAATAGAAATTGCAAATCAATCTTCATATGGATTATGTGGATGTGTAATATCAAAAGACTATTCAAGAGCAATGAAAATAGCCGATAAACTTGAATGTGGAGGAGCAATAGTAAATGGAGCAAGCTTCTATCGTTCATTTGAAATGCCATTTGGAGGATGGAAACATTCTGGAATAGGAAATGAAGGAGTATTATCTACTTTACAAGAAATGTCAAGAGTAAAAACAATAGTATTAAAGAATATATTATAACTAGATTTTCTCTTGAAAATAAATTTTTAATTTTTAATATTAAATTTATTTTATAATATGCTTAGAAACTAGCAAATTTATAAAGTTTCTAGGGGATAATTAAAATATAAATATGTCGCATATGAATATTTTGTATGCGACATATAAAAGTAATTTAAAAATATTCAAAAGACAAAAAATAATAAGCAAAAAAGGAGAAGAATATGGATAAAAAGAAGAAAATAATTATCGCTGTAAGTGCAGTTGTAATTATAGCTATAATATGTGTTGTAGCATTTTTTATGATAAAATATAATGGGAAAAATGAAGAAACAGCTGGTAATAATTCAAAACTAAATCAAGTCTATGAAAAAATGAACGAAAAATTAGTATATACATTTACAGCAACTTTAAATGACAAAAACTCTAAAACAGTAAAAAGAAAAAATAATAAAGCACGTATAGACTTAAATCTAGATGGAGAAAAATCAACAGATATCATAAAAGACGGAAATACATATTTAGTAATGGCAAAAGATGAGAAAGTTTATAAATATCAAAATAATGATATTGAACTTACTAAATTATTGATAAACATTAAAGAAACAATAGAAAGTCAAAATCCTCAAAAAAGCAAAGAAGAAATAGACGGAAAAAAATATGAATGTGAGGAATATAAAGGAGTATCAGACTTTGTATTAACTAAAAAAATGGAAGATGAAGAAAATGTAAGTACTAAATTTTATTTTAAAGGTAATAACTTAGAATACATAAAAACAAAAATAAATGATAAAGAAGAATTATTAAAAATAAATATTTCATATGATGATATATCAGAAAATGAATTTGAAATACCATCAGAATATGAAGTACTATAAATAGAATACTAAAACAAGTCAAAATTAAAATTTATTTTATTAATTTTGATTAAATATATTATCAAAGGAGGAACAAAAGAAATGGCAATTAAATTTGTATTAAATGAAACATCATATTTTGGAGAAAAAGCAAGAGATGTTTTACCAGAAGAAATAAAGAAAAGAAATTTTAAAAAAGTATTTTTAGTAAGTGACAAAGCTTTAGTAGAAGCAGGTGTTACAAAAAAAGTTGAAGAAATATTAAAAGAGGCAAATATAGAATATACACTATATGATGAAATAAAACCAAACCCAACTATAAAAAATGTAACAGATGGAGTAGCAGCTTGTAAAAAATCAGGAGCAGATGTAATTGTAGCAGTTGGTGGAGGTTCAAGCATTGACACATCAAAAGGAATATCAATTGTAATGACAAACCCAGATAGAGCAGATGTAAAATCATTAAATGGATTATCAAATACAGTAAATAGGGGAATGCCAATTATAGCATTACCAACAACAGCAGGAACAGCAGCAGAAGTTACAATAAACTATGTAATAACAGATGAAGAAAGAAAAGTAAAAATGGTATGTGTAGACCCTAATGATATTCCAATAGTTGCGATAGTAGATTCAGATTTAATGGCATCAATGCCAAAATCATTAGCAGCAGCAACAGGAATGGATGCATTAACACATGCAATAGAAGGATATATAACAGTAGCACATAATGAAATGTCAGATATGTTCCATTTAAAAGCAATAAAAATGATATTTGCAAATTTAGCAAAAGCAGTAAATGAAAAAGACCAAAAAGCTATAAATGTTATGGGAATGGCTCAATATATTGCAGGTATGGGATTCTCAAATGTAGGACTTGGAATTTGTCATTCAATGGCACATCAACTAGGAGCAGTATATGACACACCACATGGAATTGCAAATGCTATGCTATTACCAACAGTTTTAGAGTATAATGGAGAAGTATGTTATGAAAGATATCGTGATATATTAGTAGAATTAGGATATCCAGCTGGAAATTATACAAAAGAAGAACTTATAAAAACTTTAGTAGAAAGAGTAAGAGACTTAGGAGAAGAAGTTGGAATAACTCAAACAATTAAAGACTACGGAGCAAAAATGGAAGATTTACCTATGCTTTCAGATAAAGCAATGGAAGACCCATGTAAACCAGGAAATCCAAGAGAGACTTCAAAAGAAGATTTTATTGCATTATATAAGAAAGCAATGTAAACATATATTAATTTGTAACTTGTGATGAATTAAAAATATAAGGGCTGTCTTAGAATAGTAAAAATATTTCTAGGATAGTCTTTATTTTTTTAGTTATAGTAAATTTTATTTTTGGCAATTTAAAATAAAATTAGTTCATGAACAAAAACGCGACCTGTAAGTAATTTAAAATGTCGAAATATTTTAAAACTGTCACTGTTGTTCTAGAAAGAAATCGATTTTATTTTAAATACTTTATAGCTAGGATTTTTTTATCAAACACAAAAAATTATGTAAATCTTAATATAAGAACTTCTAAAATGAAGAGTTTTGTCGAAATTTGACGAAAAGTTTTCTTTGACTAACACTTACAAATATGATAAAATGAAAAACACGAGAACAAAAGAATGGGGAGATAAAATGGGAGTTTTGGAAGATATTTATCAAAGAATGATGACTTATGATAAAACATATTTAGCTATTGTCATCACTTTCTATACTATTATATGGACTATTTTGAATATAAAAATGTATAAACAATTATTAGACATTGATATTAGTAGAAAAAGAACAATAATATGGTTTTTATTAGAAGCTATAAGTATATCTTTTGGGAAAATAATGTTTCCACCATCAGTATATAAAATTGTTAATTTAGTGTTATTTCCAATAATAACAAATCTAATTTTAAAAGTAAAAATGGAAAGATGTTTAGTATTACAACTCATTGATTATATGGCTATATACTTAATAGAATTATTATTTGCTCAAAGCTTATCAAAGGTATTTGGAATAGATGGCTACTTTGAAGGAATGTGTATACCTGCATATCGTCTAATTATGGTAGGAATAATATTAATATCAGAATATATAATTTATCGCATCATAAAATGGAAGAATATAGTCATGAATTTTCCAAAAGTTTTATCACGAAAACAAAAAGTAACAATAATAATTTCTTGCATACTTGGATTATTGGTAATAACGTGTAAAAGTGTAGAATTTGTAATATTTAAAGATTTATATCATTATATAATGTATGTAATAGATACTTCTTTTATAGTATTAACATTTATATTAAGTATGAAGCATATGATGAATATATCTATTGTAGAAAAAAGAAATGAAGAAATAGAAGAATTAGAATTATATAATCAAAACTTAAATGAATTATATGATAATGTAAGAGCATTTAGACATGATTTTGGAAATATAGTACAAGCAATGGGGGGATATATAAAGGCAGAAGATACTCAATCTTTAAAAATTATGTATAAAGACTTACTAAAAGAATGCCAAGAAAATAACGAATTAGAGTTATTAAATCCAAAGTTAATAAATGACCCAGCAATATATAACATAATAAATCATAAATATAATAAAGCTAAAAAAGAAAAAGTAAAAATGAATATAGAAATTTTATCAGATTTAGAAAAACTAAAAATAGATACATATGAATTTTCAAGAATGCTAGGGATACTTTTAGACAATGCAATAGAAGCTGCTAAAAAGGGAACAGAAAAAATAGTTGAATTAAAAATTGCAGAAGAAATGAGATATAATAGAAGTGTAATGATAGTGAAAAATACATATAATAATGAAAAAATAGATTTAAAGAAACTATATGAAAAAGGTTATACAACAAAACAAGAAAGTGACCAAAGGCACGGATTAGGATTATGGGAAGTTCAAAAAATAATTAATAGAAATGATAATTTAAGACTAGCTACATCAATAGAAGGGGATTTCTTTAAACAACAATTAAATATATATGAATGTGCTTAAACATTCCTTGTTTTTTATTGAAAAATATTATATATTATTAAATATATAATATTTTTTTGTTAACTTCAAAAAAACTAGCTATGATGGGAGAATAGGGAGAATCATAGTTTTGTATAGAATAATAAAAATATCTACTATAAGGAGATATTGAGAAAATTATGTAGAAAAAAAGTAAAATAAAGTTAAGAAAATAAGATTTATCGAAGGAGGAGATTATGCCAGAAGTAAAATGGACAAAAGAACAATCACAAGCAATAAATGAAAAGGGTTCAAATATATTAGTAGCTGCTGCTGCTGGAAGTGGAAAAACGGCAGTTTTAGTAGAAAGAATAATAAATAAGATAATAAATGAAAATATAGACATAGATAAATTATTAGTAGTTACATTTACAAATGCAGCTGCTTCAGAAATGAGAGAAAGAATATTAGATGCAATATATAAAAAATTAGAAGAATATCCTGAAAATCAAAACTTACAAAGACAAATAACTTTAATAAATAAAGCTAGTATTTGCACAATAGATTCATTTTGTTTAGAAGTTGTGAGAAATAATTTTTTTGAATTAGATAATATATCACCTAATTTTAGAATTGCAGATACAACAGAGATAGAATTGCTAAAACAAGAGGTAATAGAAGATATATTTGAAGAGAAATATGAAAATCAAGATGAAAATTTCTCAAAACTTATAAATACATATACAAGTTATAGAGATGATACACCATTAAAGGAATTAGTATTGAAAATATACTCATATATACAAAGTAGTCCTTTTCCAGAAGAGTGGCTAAATGAAAAAATAGAGATGTTTAACTTAAAAGATAAATTAAATGAAGACTTTAGCAAAACACCATGGGGAAATATACTATTAAAAGAAATTGAAGAAGAAATTATAGACGATATTAAAACTTTAGAAGATATAAAAAAAGAATTAGACTTAGACTCAGAATTAGAAAGCTTTTCACAGGTAGTAAGAAGTGACTTAGATTTTTTAAAAATTTTACAAGAAAATATTAATAATTGGGATAAGTTATATGAAATATATAATAAAATGAGTTTTGTATCTTGGCCAAGAAAAAAGATAGAATCAGACTTAAAAGAATATGCTAAAAATGTGAGAGATGATGTAAAAAAGAAATTTTCTTCAAAATTAAGTAAAATATTAATATGTAACTCAGAAGAAGCAAACCAAGATATATTTGATATGTATGAGATTTTACTAAAATTAAAAAATCTAATATTAGAATTTGGAAAAGAATTTTCTAAAAGAAAAAGACTAAAAAATATGGTAGATTTTAATGATATAGAACATTTAGCCTTAGATATTTTAATAAAAAAACAAGAGGATAAAATAGAAATTACAGATGTTGCAAAAAGATATCAGAAAAAATTTATAGAAATTGCAATAGACGAATATCAAGACAGTAACTTAGTTCAAGAA
The DNA here is from genome assembly GCA_900553985.1 of uncultured Clostridium sp. Classification (GTDB taxonomy): domain Bacteria; phylum Bacillota; class Clostridia; order TANB77; family CAG-508; genus CAG-269. Next base: position 29,058 of record USFW01000013.1, on the reverse strand, counting down.
TATATACTAACATCAATATCAAATAATAACAATATTTTTATGGTTGGAGATGTAAAGCAAAGTATATATAAATTTAGACAAGCTATGCCAGAGTTATTTATAAGTAAATATAAAACTTATAAAAACAAGGAAAACAAATCTGAAAATGATAATTTAAAAATACAATTATTTAAAAATTTCAGAAGTAGAAAGAATGTATTAGACTTCACCAATTTAATATTTGAAAATATAATGAGTGGAAGTTTAGGGGATATAGAATATAATAAAGAAGAATATTTAAACTTAGGTGCTGATTATAAAGAAATAGAGCAGAATTTAAAAGCAGAGATAGATATAATAAACTTAAAAGACCAAGAAAATGAAGAAGAAAATACAAGTGAAATATTAGAAGAGGAAGAAAATACTGAAAGGTTAGAAAATATTCAATTAGAAGCTAGATTTGTTGCAAGTAAAATAAAAGAATTAATCGAAAATAAATTTCAAGTTTTTGATAGAAAGAAAAACTGTTTTAGAGATATAAAATATAAAGATATAGTAGTTTTATTAAGGTCAACAAAAACTTCAGCACCAATATTTGAAGAAGAAATAATAAATCTTGATATGCCAGTATTTTCAGACAGCTCACAAGAATACTTAGATTCAATCGAAATTGAAAATATAATGAGTTTATTAAGAATAATAGATAATCCGATACAAGATATTCCTTTGGTAACAGTGTTAAGGTCAAATATAGGAAAATTTACAGATGATGAATTAGTAGAAATTCGTTTATCTGACAAATATGATAATTTTTATAATGCAATGCAAAAAGCAAAAATCAATGTAGGAAAAAACTTACAAGAAAAAATAGAAAAGTTTTTAACCAACTTAGAAAAATGGAGAAAAGAACAAGAATATTTAGCCTTAGATGAGTTTGTTTGGAAGTTATATTCAGATACAGGCTATTATAATTATGTTGGTTTAATGCCAAATGGAGAGCTTAGACAAGCAAATTTAAAGATGCTATTTGAAAGAGCTAAACAATTTGAAACGGCGAGTTTTAAAGGTTTATATAATTTTATAAATTTTATAGAAAAATTAAAACTAAGTAGTGGAGATTTAGGCTCTGCAAAATTAATAGGCGAAAATGATGATGTTATTAGAATTATGAGTATACATAAAAGTAAAGGACTAGAATTTCCAGTAGTATTTTTGGCAAACACAGGCAAACAATTCAACTTAATGGACTTAAATAAAAACATATTATTGCATCAAGAACTAGGAATAGGAGTAAAATATATAAATTATGATAAACAAGTTCAATATGATACTTTAAGCAAATCAGCAATTAAAAGTAAGGTATTTACAGAAACACTTTCAGAAGAAATGAGAATATTGTATGTAGCATTAACTAGAGCAAAAGAAAAATTATACATTACAGGAACAATGAATGATTATGAAAAAGAAATAGAAAAAATGAAAATACAAGTAGAAAGATATTCAAAGAATGGAAATAAGATAAATCAAATATTAATAAAAAAATATAAGAAATATTTAGATTGGATAAATTTAGTTTATTTATATGAAAAAGGAAACACAAAAGATTTAATAGAATACAATGTTTTAGAAAAAGAAGAAATTATTAAAAAATGTAAAAGAATAGAGCAAGAAGAAATAGATGTAGTAAAAATGTTAGAGGAACATAAAAAAGATAAAGAAGAAATTAAAAAGATAGAAGAAATATTAAATTTTGAATATAAACACAAACTTGCAACTACAATACCAACGATGTCATCAGTAACACAAATTAAGCAAATGCAAGATAATATAAAAGGTAGCAAAGTAAGAAAAGAAGATAAGGAAGAAGCAGTACAAAAACCTGAAAAATCGAATCTTTTAAAAAAGAGTAAAGAGGTAAAAGAACGCAAGGAAGAAAGGATGACAACCTTTGATAAACCTAAGTTTTTAAAAGAAGACAAGGAAGATAAATTAACAAATGCAGAAAAAGGAACACTGGTCCATTTATGTATGCAACATTTAAACGAAAAAGTAGAATATAACCTTGAAAAAATAAAAGAATTAGTAGAAGAACTAGAAAGAAAAGAAATAATAACTTCGAAAGAAAAGGAAAATATAAACTTATATAAAATATTAGAATTTACTAAATCAAATATATGGAAAGAAATGAAAAAAGCAAAGAAAGTATATAAAGAAAGACCATTTTTTATTAATATACCAGCAAAAGAAATATATAAAGAAGAAATAGAAGAAAAGATTTTAATTCAAGGAATAATAGATTTATATTATATAAATGAAAATGACGAAATAATATTAGTAGATTATAAAACAGATTATGTGGAAAGAGGAAAAGAACAAAAATTAATTGGAAAATATAAAAAACAATTAGACTTATACTGTAAGGCAATAGAAGAAGCTAGTAACAAGGAAGTAAGCAGAATATATATCTATTCTGTATATTTGGGAAAAGGAATAGAGTATATAAAATAAAAAATATTTATAAATTATTGAAAAAGTGCTGTATGTCAAAAATTCTAATTATTTAAAGTGATGATACATATAATTTACAAAAAATTTAGGGAAATATATATAAGTTACTTGAAAAATTGTAAAAAATACATAAAAAGTCATTTGAAAAAATGTATAAAAAACATTGAAAATTATGTATACTTCTGATATAATATCAATATCTATAAGAAAAATAAGGGAATGAGGAAATAAAATGGATAGAATGAAAACTTTTTTGAAATATGCATTATGGCTAGTACTTTTTATAATTTTTTCAGAAATATTAATAAATGTTGGATTAAACTCTACATATAAAAAAATAGAAAGACAAGATAATGTATCACAAGTAAATGTATATCAAGCAGAAGCAACACTCGTAAATGGAAGAATAAGAGGATTAATTACAAATTCACAAGAACAAAATTTAAGTGGGAAATTTCTAGAAATAGAATTTTATTCTAAAAGAGATGTATTTTTAGGAAGAAAATATATACAACTTGAACAATTAGAACCAAATGGAACACAAAGTTTTGAAGCCTTGTTCAAGTTGAAAGAAGTTGCTAAATATAAGGTAGATATTGTAGACCATAAAAAAGATGGTGGAGAAATAGACTTATTACCAGCAGAATTGACTGTGCAAGAAATATGGGTTGCAACATTTATTACATTATTAATATTTTGGTAAATAAAAATGATTTTTATCTCCGACCCCAAAATCATTGGAATCGTGATTTTAGGGTCGGAGACAAAAATCATTCAAAAATGCAAACTGAAATTAAATCAGTTTGCATTTTTTGATTCATATATCAACAATTACTTATTTTAGGCTCTACATTCAAAGTTTTATTATGAGTATAAATTACCATTCCAGGTTTAGACTTATTAGGTTTTTTAACAAATTTAACTTGGCAGTAATCGACAGGAACATTTGAAGAGTTTTTTCCTTTACTATGATAAGCAGCAATCTCAGCACATCTAATTAAAATATCATTACTAGGAATATTATTACCATTTAAAACTAAAACACAATGACTCCCATGTATATCCTTAGTATGAAACCATATATCTGTCTTTTTAGCATATTTTAATGTTAAATAATCATTTTCAACATTATTTCTTCCAACCAAAAGAGTATAATTGCCTATGTCATATTTTATTGGATTAAAATTAAATTTTGTGCTATTATTTTTGTTTTTATTTCCTTTTTTAGATTTGTTATTTGATTTCTTTGCCAGTTTTTTATTTATATCTCTAAAAGTTTCATTTTCAGATATTTCTTCAAGAACAGTAGAAATATCATCTAAAGTTTTACAATTATCTAATTCATAAATAATACTATCAATATAATTTAATTCATCGAGAGTCTCTGCTTTTTGTTCAGAAACTATTTGTAAAGCATTTTTTAGCTTAGAATATTTTTTAAAGAACATTTTAGCATTAATACTAGGAGGATATTTTTTATCTAATGTAATTGTAATAAAATTATTATTATCATAATAATTTTCCAATTTAATTTCATCAATATTAAAGTCCTTAATTCTATATAAATTAGCAGTTATTAACTCTCCATACAACCTATAAATGTCCATATTTTTGCATTCTTCTAATTTTTTATCCATATTAATAAGTCTTTTTTTATATTTTTGTTTAGTATTTAATACCAATTTCAAGCTATTTTCTTTATAAGCTTTAAATTCTTGTAAAGCTTCTTTTTCATAATAAAAATCATCAATGAAGAAACTTAAAGAGAAGTTAGAGTCATTTTCTTTCATAATTAAAGAATAATCTTCAGTTTTTTTATTAGGAATTTTTAGTTTTTCAAAACCTAAGTTTAGATTATCAGTATTATAAATAATTTGAGTTATATAATCATATAGTTTATTAAGTGATAAACTAGAAATATCTTTAAGTTTTAAATTATTAATAGCAGATATAATAAATGTCTTACTAATACCATTAAAACCATTTGAAATACATGTAGGAAGATTTTCTATATTCAAGGTAGAGTGACTCAAAGAATGAAGTTTATCTTCAAAATCTTTGCTATTACAAATATCTAAAAAGTTATCTTTATTATTCATCGGATATATATATTTACTATGAGGAATTATTGACCTAGTAGATAAATCAGAAGATACGATATGTCTTAAACTATCAATAATAATTCCAGAATCGTCTAACAATACTATATTACAATGTTTTCCCATTAATTCAATAATTAGTTTTTTAGATATAATATCGTCGACATCATCAAATCCCTCAAACTCAATAGTAACAACTCTTTCTAAGTTAGAAGTTATAATATTTTTTATTCGTAAACCTATCAAATTTTTTCTAAGTACCATACAAAAATTAGGGGCAACTTGTGGATTAGGTTTTGAATGAGTTGTTAAATGTATTCTATAATTTTGTGAATCTATACATATATTTAAAGCATAATTTTTACCATCTAAATAACACCCTAAAATAATGGTATTTTTATTTGGCTCAAAAATTTTATCAATTCTAGCACCAGAAAGCTGTTGAAGCTCAGATGCTATTGCTTTTGTGACAATTCCATCAAAGGCCATTTTCATTTCTCCTTTTTATATTTAATATATATTATGTGTATAATAGTAACATATTTATTGTTTAAGTTCAATTATGAAAAATAATTTATAAAACAAAAATATTGATTAAAAACACTTAAAAGTATATAATAAGCAAAAAGGAAAAGGAATTTTGCTTATGAGAAATTTGAAATTAGATAAGTTATCTTTAGAAGAAAAAATATGTCAAAAAATAATAATAGGCATGGACACACCAAATGCAATTGATAAAATTGAAAATTTAATAACAAAATATAAAATAGGTGGAATTTTATTATATAAGAAAAACTATAAAAATATTGAAGAACTGATAAATTTAATAAATCATATAAAAGAATTGAATAGAAAAAATAATGTTCCAATGTTCATAGCAATAGACCAAGAAGGAGGAAGGGTTAATAGACTGCCAAATGAACTTGAAAATATCCCAGCACCATATAAACTATCAAAATTGGAGAATGCAAAAGAATATGTCCAAAAAGCAGGAGAAATAACAGGGAATACACTGCATAGATTAGGATTTAATATGAATTTTGCTCCAGTTTTAGATATAAAGAGATTTCCTGATAATCATGCAATCGGTGACAGAGCATTTAGTGAAAACATAGAAGAAGTAACAGAATATGGAATTGAATATATGAAAAAACTACAAGAAAATCAGATTGTATCTGTAGTAAAACATTTTCCAGGCCATGGAGCAACTAATAGTGATTCACATTTTAAAATTCCAAAAATAAAAGAAAAAATAAATGACTTAGAAGTAAAAGACATGAAGCCATTCAAAAAAGCAATAGAAAATGGTGCAGATGCAGTTTTAGTAGGACATATGAGAATAAAGGATATAACAATAAATCCAGCTTCAATATCTAGGAAATTTATTACTAAATATTTAAAGAAAAAATATAGATTTAATGGATTAGTTGTAACAGATGATATGAGAATGAAAGCTATGAAATATAGGTTTGGAGCAAATAAAAGTATCATAAAAGCTTTTGAGGCAGGAAATGATATAATAGTTTTTAAATATGATAAAGGAATAGAAGTATTAAATGAAGTAATTAATATGGCTAAAAGTGGCAAGATAAAGATGAACCAAATAGATAATAGTGTAAATAAAATTTTAAACATAAAAGATAAATATGAAATTAATAATGACAAAATAGAATTAGTTGATAATGAGTATATTGAAAAGATTAATGAACAGATTAAAGAAATAAGAGATAAATGTAAGAATAAATAAATGATAGCTTTTACTAAAAAATAATATATTATTAATATTTTGTAGCTATAAATAAGTTGCAAATTGTAACAAGTGAATAGACATAACACAAGAAATTTGTAATATTTTGTTGTTATTTTTATAGAAAATGTGTTATACTATAAAATATTAAAAATATCAAAATAATACAGTAATTTTGAAATAGAAATAAAAAAGGAAAGGTAGAAAAATGTCAAAACCAATAGTAGCAATAATAGGAAAGCCAAATGTAGGAAAATCAACTTTTTTTAATTATTTGGCAGGAAGTAGAATATCGATAGTACAAGATACTCCAGGAGTTACTCGTGATAGAATTTATGCTGATACAAACTGGAGAGGAAGAAACTTTACATTAGTAGATACAGGAGGAATAGAGCCAGAGTCAGATGATATTATTTTATCTCAAATGAGAGAACAAGCAAATCTTGCAATATCAATGGCTGATGTTATAATATTTCTTACTGATATAAGACAAGGAGTAACAGCAGCAGATAGTGAAATTGCAGTTATGTTAAAAAAATCAGGAAAACCAGTGGTTTTAGTCTGCAATAAAGCTGACAATTTTGAAAAAGATAGAGAAGAAATCTATGAATTTTATAATTTGGGATTAGGAGATCCATATCCAATCTCAGCAAGTAATGCACTTGGGCTTGGAGATGTTCTAGATAAAATTTATGAAAGTTTTCCTGAAAAAACTTTAGATGAAGACGAAGATGATGTAATAAAAGTTGCCGTAATAGGAAAGCCAAACGTAGGAAAATCATCATTAATAAATAAAATATTAGGAGAGAACAGAGCAATAGTAAGTAATATTGCAGGTACAACTAGAGATGCCATAGATTCAAAGTTTGAAAATGAAAAAGGAAAATACATTTTAATTGATACGGCAGGCGTAAGGAGAAAAAGCAAGGTAAAAGAATCAATAGAAAAATTTAGTATAATGAGAACTTTACTTGCAATAGAAAGAGCAGATGTATGCTTAATGATGATAGATGCATTAGAAGGCGTAACAGATCAAGATGCAAAAATAGCAGGAGAAGCTCATGAAGCAGGAAAAGGAGTAATAATAGTTGTAAATAAATGGGATGAATATGAAAAAGAAACAGGAACATTAGAAAGATACAAAAAAGAAATATATGCTAAACTATCATATTTATCATATGCTCCAATAATATTTATATCAGCAAAAACAGGACAAAGAGTAAATAAATTATTTGATTTAATAAACCATGTAAATGAACAAAATAGTATGAGAATATCTACATCAGTATTGAATCAAGTAATAAATGAAGCTATCTCAATAGTACAGCCACCAACAGATAAAGGAAAAAGATTAAAGATTTTTTATGGTACACAAGCTTCAACAAAACCACCAACATTTGTTATTTTTGTAAATAATAAAGAATTGTTCCACTTTTCATATGAAAGATATTTAGTAAATCAAATAAGAAAAGAATTTGGTCTAGAAGGAACACCTGTTAGAATAATTGTAAGAGAGAAGGGAGAAGAATAATGGCATTTAACATTGTAGTAGCAATAATTGCATATTTAATCGGAAGTATAAATTTTTCAGTTATTTTTAGTAAAAAAATGGCAGGATTTGATGTAAGAGAAAAAGGTAGTGGAAATGCAGGAACAACAAACATGCTTCGTTCTGTTGGAAAAAAGGCAGCAGCAATAACACTTATTTGTGATATATTAAAAGGTGTAGTTGCTATATTAATAGCAATGTTTATAGCTTGGGCATTTAAAGTAGAAAATGCATCACTATTAGTACAAATAGCTGGGATAGCAGTTGTATTAGGACATACTTTTCCTATATTCTTTGGATTTAAAGGAGGAAAAGGTGTAGCTACATCTTTAGGAATATTAATAATGAGCAACTGGCAAATAGGATTAATTTGTTTGGTGTTTGGAGTAGTTTTAATAGCTTTAACAAGAATGGTTTCATTGGGGGCATGTGCAGCAGCAGTATTATTTCCAGTATTAACTTTATTTATAAATGAACATTATATAGTTTCACAAGGCAGTAGCTATTTAATATATAGTATAATTTTAGCAGTTATAGTTCTATTTAACCATAGAAGTAATATACAAAGAATATTAAGTGGAAAAGAAAATAAGATAAGTTTTAAGAAAAGTTAATCTATAATAAAGAGAAGTAAAATTAAGTAGATAAATAAAATATCAATTAACTTTTTAACAAAAATACTAATTGATATTAATTGTTATGAAAACGACAAATCTAAAACAAAAGTAATATTAATAAGACAAATATTAAGAAACGAAAGGAAAAGGATAAAATGAAAAATATAGCAGTAATAGGTAGTGGTAGTTGGGGAATGGCATTAGCAATTCACCTGGCAAGATGTGGAAACAATGTTAAAGTCTGGTCTTTTTTAGATGAGGAAAGAGATTTAATAAATAATGAAAGAAAATGCAAATTTCTTCCAAATGTAGAGATACCAGATAATATAATATGTTCAACAAATTTTGAAGAAGTAATAAAAGATACAGAATTTATTTTGCATGTTACACCATCAAAATTTACAAGAGACATTTTTAAGCAATATAAACAATTTGTAGGCAATAAACCAGTAATAATTTGCTCAAAAGGATTTGAAAAAGAAACATTAAAGACTTTAGATGAAGTAATAAAAGAAGAAATGCCAGAAGTTAGATTAGGAGTATTATCAGGACCAAGTCATGCAGAAGAAGTTTCTGTTGCAGTTCCAACAGTATTAGTAATAGCATCAAAAGATGAAGAAATATTAGAAATGATACAAAAAACTTTTATGTGTCCAGAAATGAGAATATATACTTCAAGTGATGTAAAAGGGGTTGAATTAGGAGGAGCACTTAAAAATATAATAGCTTTTTGTGCAGGAGTAGCAAGTGGAATAGGACTAGGTGATAATACATTTGCAGCCTTAGTAACTAGAGGACTAGGAGAACTTACAAGATTAGGAGTTGCATTAGGAGGAGAAAAAGACACATTTTACGGATTAAGTGGACTAGGAGACTTAATAGTTACTTGTTTAAGCGAACATAGTAGAAATAGAAAAGCTGGTAAGTTAATGGGTCAAGGAAAAACTTTGGAAGAAGCAAAAAAAGAAGTAGGAATGGTAATTGAAAGTATAGATAATATTGAAGTTGCTTATGAATTAGGAAGAAAAAATAATGTATATATGCCAATAGTAGAAATGGTATATAAAGTTATTTATGAACAATTAGATCCTCAAGAAGCAGTTAAAAATTTAATGACAAGAGATAGGAAAAGTGAATAATATATACATAAAGTAGGAATAATAAGATATGATTTTACTTAAAACAAGTAAGGAGGATATATATGGAGTTTTTTGATAAATTAGGAAAAAAAGCAAGTGAAGCATATAGGGTAACTGCTGATAAAACAGGGAAAATCGCTAAAGAAACAAAATTAAAAATAAAAATAGGAGACCTTAAGTCAAAAATAAATGACATATATGAAGAAATAGGTAAGATAGTATATGAAAAGCATGTAAAGAAAGAAGAAATTGACATAGAAAAAGATTTAATAGAACAATGTACAAATATAGATGTAATGAGTGATGAAATAGAAGCTTTACTAAAAGAATGTTTAGAATTAAAAGACAAAAAACAATGTACAAAATGCTTTACTGAAATTGAAAAAGATGCTAAATTCTGTCCACACTGTGGAATGAAACAAGAGGAAAATAAAGTTGGAACACAAGAAGAATTAAAAAAAGAAAATCAAAACGAAGTTCAAAAAGAGAATGAAGTAGATGAGAAAGAAAAAAGTAAACAGAATGAGCAATCAAAAGAAAATGAAACTAGTCTTACAAAGGTAGAAGAAAGAAATCTTATTAACGTAGAAAAAAATGAAGAAGTAATGAAGAAAAATGAAAATATTAGTAAAGAAAAAGAAGTAATAAATGAATTAAAAGAAGATTGCCAAGAAAACACTAAAAATAGAGAAAATGATAATGCAAACAATGATAATGCAAAATCAGAAGAAAAGGAAACTAACATAGAAAAGACAACAATAATCGAAATAAATCCTACTCCAGAAAATATCACAGAAGAGGAAGTAAAAAATATAGGAGCAGATGAAAAATAAATTAAATAACGATAGAAGATAAAAAGGAGTAGAATAGAGAAAAAATGAAGATAGTAGTTCAAAGAGTAAAAGAAGCAAAAGTTGAAGTAGATAATGAAATTGTAGGAAAAATAGAAAAAGGCTTTTTAGTATTAATAGGGATAACGCATACAGATACGAAGGAAAATGCAGATTATTTAGTTAAAAAGCTATGTAATTTAAGGGTATTTGAAGATGAAGAAGGAAAAATGAATAAATCCCTAAAAGATGTAGGAGGAAAATTGCTCTTAATATCTCAATTTACCTTGTATGCAAATTGCTCACAAGGTAATAGACCATCATTTATAGAAGCTGCAAGACTAGAACAAGCAAGCGAGTTATATGAGTATTTTTGCGAAGAATGTAGAAAAAAAGATATAGAAGTAGAAAAAGGGATTTTTGGAGCTGATATGCAGGTTAGTCTTCTGAATGATGGACCAGTTACAATAATTATTGAAAAATAAGAACAAATATTGATTTTAAGAATAAAAATATGATTAAGAATTTTATATTTTATAATTTATTTGTTTTTATATAAGATAAGAAATAGGACTTATTCAATAATATAAAATTTATTGATAGTCCTATTTTTGCAATAAAAGATATGTGAATACAAATTATATATAAAGAAGTAATATATTTTTTATAAATTTAAACTTAAATATATTAATAAGGAAATCTTTCATATAAATACTTTATTACTTTATTAGCATTTTTTTCATTAATATTAATATAAATATCTTTATCTAAACATACCCACATATTAATAAAATATTTATCAATATTATCAATAAAAATCCCAATTATTTCTGCAAGTTCTATTGGATTAGAATAATTTTTATTCCATTTTAAACTATCAAAAATTTCCAAATTGGTGTTATAAAATTTACTCAAAAAATTATTAAGTTCACCTTTTTTATTACTATATAAATTAACAGTTACAATCATATTAAATCTCCATTTTAAAGTTAATTTTTAAAACAAATATAAAATTAGAGGTAAGAAAAATTTTCTTTAAATTACTAAATATCTAGGCATCGCTATATTATAGTTTTCTAGTTATTTTTACTTATATATTATAAAACTAAAAGAATAAATGAAATCTTCCTTGATATTAAATAGTATTAATAAATAATTAAATTTTATACTAAGAATAAAATTTATAAAAAATGTAAATAATACTAAAAAAGATGGAGGTACAGTTTTGAAAAAATTGAAAATTACTGCTTATATTGTTTTAATTACAATTGTTGTAGTAATAGGAACAACAATATTTGTAAAGGCAAATGAAGATGGGCAAAAAAGCCAAAGGGAAAAAGCGTTAACAGAGTTAAAATATTTAGATTCTAAAATAGAAGACATATTTAATGAAATGAATAATATTACTATGAGAAATTATAAAGTATATACTAGTAATATAGAACCAAACAAGAAAGAAAGTTCAAATACATCTTCTGAAAGTTCTAGCTCATCAGATAGTGGAAATTCAAAGTCATCAACTCAAACTACAAGTAATGAACAAGAAGAAGGAAATCAAAGCAATGAGGACGAAAAAAACTTGAAGAATTATACAATGCAACAAGAAGGAGTGCTAACAAATACGAATGCAATTGATTGGAATAAAGTAAAAAATGAAATAGAATTAATTTACACATCTATTCCAACAATAACATTAGATTTATATGGATTAAATATAAATCAAGATGAAATATTAAACTTTAATAGACAATATGATAATCTTACAGTTTTAGTAAAAAATCAAAATAAAGAAGAAACTTTAAGAGAATTAGCAAAAACATATCAGTATATTCCTAAATTTGCAGAAAGAGTAACAGATGATACAGTATATAAAACAGTGTTAAATACTAAATCAAATATATTTTTAGCATATTCGAAATTAGATAGCAAAAACTGGGATGAAATTTCAAGTGACATAAAAAATGCGATTAATGTATTTTCACAATTATTAACTGGTAATGTAGTAAATACTAATAATCAAACAACTATTAATAAAGTTTATGTGATGTTAAATGAATTACAAAATGCTACAAATGTAAAAGATGAAGCAGTTTTTTTAATAAAATATAAAAATTTACTAGAAGAAATAAATAATATGTGATATAATAACAAATAGAGTAAATTGAATAGTCGCTGGTAAAACTCGAAAGGGATTACGAGAGGAAAGTCCGGGCTCCATAGAGCAATGATGCTAGATAACGTCTAGTGAGGGTGACCTCAAGGAAAGTGCAACAGAAAATAACCGCCATTATATGGTAAGGGTGAAAAGGCGAGGTAAGAGCTCACCAGCAGTATGGTGACATATTGTGTTTGTGTAAACCCCATCTGGAGCAACACCTAAAAAAGAAGATTAAGTCTGCTCGACACCTTCTTGAATTGCGTGGCTTGAAATATATAGTGATATATATTCTAGATAAATGACTATTTTTGATGACAGAACCCGGCTTACAGATTTACTCTATTTTTTTACACTTCTTATCTTAATTGAATTATATCATATTAAAAATAAATTTAAAAAAATAGAGAATTATAATATTATAGATGTAAAAATCAGCATAAATTCGAGCAAAGAAAATATTGCTGATTTTTATTTATTTTGTTATTTTTTTAATATCCTCAGCCAACGGACTAATAATTGTTAGTTCTTTTTTTGTTATAGGATGTATAAATGAAACTTTGTAGCTATGAAGAGCTTGTCTACTTATTAAAGCAGAAGGTAATCCATATAAAGTATCGCCAATTAATGGATGACCGATATGAGCAAAATGGACACGAATTTGGTGAGTACGACCAGTTTCTAAAATACATTTTACCAAAGAAAGATTTTTAAATTCCTTGATAACATAATATCTTGTTACTGAAGGTTTTCCATTAGAAGAAATGCATCTTTCAATAATGCTACCTTCTTTTCTGGCAATTGGAAAATCTAATATGCCTGATTTTTCTTCCAATAGTCCATTTATTACACATAAATATTCTTTTTTAAGTATATTATCTTGCATTTGCTTATTTAGTGTTTCTTGAATATATTCAGATTTTGCAAATAAGACAATACCAGAAGTGTTATAATCCAGCCTATTTATGGGTCTAATCTTCTTTTTTAAACCTATGCTATCAAAATAATATTTTACACCATTTGACAAAGAATCATCATAATGCAATAAAGAAGGATGGACAGCTATGCCAGATGGTTTATTTAAAATTAAAAACCAATTATCTTCATAAAGAATATCAAGAGGAATGGAAGTAGGAACTATATTAGAATTGTCTTCTGGTAAATCTAAATTAACAATTATGACATCATTTATACTCACTTTTGTTCTAGTATCTATATTTTTTCCATTTAAGAAAACTTTATTTAAATTAATTAATTTTACAAATAATCTATTAGAAATGTTGAATTCTTCCTTTAGAATGTCGTTTATATTATTATACTTATTATTAGTTACAATATATTTCAGAATCATTTCATTGTTCATATATGATTTTATTTCCTTTCTTTTTTGTGCTTTATTAAAATATACATAAATTCAAGAGAAAAATCAACATATTGATAAAAAATATAATATATAGTATAATAATTAAGTAAACAAATTAAAAAATTAGGAGTGATAAGTTTGAGAATAAGATTTAAAAAATGGGCAAGACCAGAATTAGAAGCAAGTAAATTTTATATAGATAATCCAGAAGAATTAAAAGGAAAATGGAAAGAAAAATTCGAGAATAACAATCCAATTCATTTAGAATTAGGATGTGGAAAAGGTCAATTTATATCTAGATTAGCAGTAGAAAATCAAAATATAAACTACATAGCAATTGACTTAGTAGATGCAATGTTAGGACTAGCAAAAAGAAATGTAGAAAAGGGATATAATGAAAGAAATATAGAACCTAACAATATATTATTAACTAGATTTGATATTGAAAGAATAGGTTTAATATTAGATAAAAAAGATAATATAGAAAGAATATATATCAATTTCTGTAATCCATGGCCAAAGGGAAAACATAGAAAAAAGAGATTAACACATTCTAGACAATTGGAAAAATATAAAGAATTTTTAAAAGAGGGTGGAGAAATATTTTTTAAAACTGATGATGATGATTTATTTAATTCTAGTTTAATATATTTTGAAGAAAGCGGATTTGAAATTATGAAAAAGACTTATGATTTACATTCAGATGGAATATTTGAGAAAAATATAGAAACAGAACATGAGAAAATGTTTTCAGAACAAGGAATAAAGATAAAAGCACTTATAGCAAAAAGAAAATAGAAGTAATAAATTTGCTTAGTAAGAAAGAAATATACTAAATAGTGAGATTGATAAATAAAACTAATATTGTAAAAGAAAATCTATAAAAACTATTCTTAAACAGTTGTAATTTAAAATTTTTAATGATAAAATAAAAAAGAAGATTAAAAAAAACCAATTTTGGGGATTTTTTAATCTTTTTTTAATATTATAGTGAAGTTTTACTTTAACATAATATTAAATATGTAATATATTAGCAAAATTTAATAAAGGAGAGATCATATGAATACAAAGTATATTTTTGTAACAGGTGGAGTAGTATCTGGCTTAGGAAAAGGAATAACAGCAGCCTCATTAGGTAGGTTATTAAAAAATAGGGGGTATAAAGTTACAATTCAAAAATTTGACCCATATATAAATGTAGACCCAGGTACAATGAATCCATATGAACATGGAGAAGTTTTTGTGACTGATGATGGAGCAGAAACAGATTTGGATTTAGGTCATTATGAAAGATTTATAGATGAAAATTTGACAAAAAATTCTAGCATTACAATGGGAAAAATATATCAAAGTGTATTAGAAAAAGAAAGAAGAGGAGAGTATTTAGGAAAAACTGTTCAGGTAATACCACATATTACTAATGAAATAAAAGATAAAATATATGGATTTGAAAATACTGACACAGATATTGTAATATCTGAAGTAGGGGGAACAGTAGGAGATATAGAGGGACTTTCAATTTTAGAAGCAATAAGACAAGTAGGATTAGAGAAAAACAAGGAAGATGTTTTGTATATACATGTAACGTTATTACCATATATATTCGGATCTAATGAAATAAAATCAAAGCCAACACAACATTCAGTAAAAGAACTGCAAGGCTTAGGAATAAAACCAGATATTTTAGTATGTAGAACTGAACAAGAAATACCAGAAAATATAAGAGAAAAATTATCTCTTTTCTGTAATGTAAGAAAGACAAGTGTAATTCAAAATAAAACAGCGGATTGCTTATATGCAGTTCCATTAATGTTAGAAGAAGAAGGACTAGCAAGAGAAGTTTGTAACCATTTAAGGCTAGACAAGTACATACCAGATAACTCTAAATGGGAGAGTATGATAGATAGTATTAGAAAAATTGATAAAAACAATAAAATAACCATAGGAATAGTAGGTAAATATGTAAAATTAGAAGATTCATATATATCTGTGATAGAAAGTTTATATCATGCTGGATTTGAAAATAAAGTTAAAGTAGAAATTAAATTAATAGATTCAGAAAAAATAACTAAGGATAATATTGAAGAAACATTAGAAGGAATTGATGGGGTTGTTGTACCAGGGGGATTTGGAAATAGAGGAATAGAAGGAATGATAGAAACTATAAAATATGTAAGAGAAAATAAGATTCCATTTTTAGGAATTTGCTTAGGAATGCAAATGACTGCTGTAGAATATGCTAGAAATGTATTAAATTTAAAAAATGCAAACTCAGAGGAATTTGATGAAAATAGTAATAATCAAGTTATACATATAATGGAAGAGCAAAAAGATGTAAGTAAAAAAGGTGGAACAATGAGATTAGGTACATATCCATGTATAATAAAAAAAGGTTCTTTAGCTGAAAAAATTTATGGAAAAACAGAAATATCAGAAAGACATAGACATCGATTTGAGTTTAACAATGAATATAAAGAAAGGTTAGAAAATGCAGGATTAAAAGTTTCAGGAACTTCACCAGATGGATTGCTAGTAGAAATGGTAGAATTAGAAAATCATCCATATTTTATAGCAGGACAATTTCATCCAGAACTGAAATCAAGACCTAATAAACCAGCACCATTATTTACAGGTTTAATAGCAGCAATAAAAGAGATTAGAAATTAAAACAAAAAAGAATAATTTTACACAAAATTTGAGAAATTATGTAAAATATGATATAATAGATATGGATATATCAAAAGTGATGTATTTTAAACTAGAAAAAAGGACCATTGGTCAAGTCCTAAAAGGGCGGAAAGGTTTACAAACATGAAGATGAATACTACAGGAGAGTACTTACAAGAAGAAGGGAGTGTATATGCAGAAGATAGAGAAACGGGAGAAAAAATTATATATTATGTTAGCAAAAAACAACGGATTACAATAAGATCTGTATTTGAAGAAGATGCATATAAGATTGCAAAACTTCAAAAAATGAATAATCGTGAGAAAAACTGGCTAGTTAAAGAATTTTCAAAAAAAGAATCTATAGAAAAATTTTTCTTAATAGAAGATTTAGAGAATTTTCAACAAGATGGAACTAGACGAATTCTAGGAACATTAAACATTTTAGCTAAGGGGAAAGGAGAAGCCTGCATTTATATAAAACATAATGTAGATCCTAGATTGGCTGAAATTTTGAGAAGTCGTGTCGCTATAGCTTTAGATGACTTTTGCTATGCACTTGGTCGAGAAATTATGATAAGTATTTATAGACCAGCAAAGTAAACCAAAAGAAATTAAGCTTCTAAAAGAATTTTAGGAGCTCAATTTCTTTTTTTATTGTATAGGAAAAATCTGCTTTTATCTTGACCCTATATAAGATTTTTCCGTATACAACAAGTAAAAGTGACCTTTAAAAAGACCCACGATAGCTTTTCTTATGTAGTTTCGCTACTTTTCTTATAAGCTATTTACAAAAATAATGTATATATGCTATAATTAAAAAGTAAAATGATTATAAAGTACGAAAGCTAATATAAGAGGTGGATTAAAAATGGCTATACTTGCAGTAATATATGTACTAATACTTATAATATTTGCATTGGTGGCATATGCAGTAATGCAAATAAGGTTATTTGGAATGAAAATAAAAGACTTTTGGGGATTTATAGAAGCAAACCAAATGTTAGATAAATTATATAAATTTGCTAAACAATATGAAAATATGTCTCCACAAGAACAAGTTATTTATTTAACTGAAGCAGAAAAAATATTTAAAGCTTTTGATAAGGTTCCAAGTGAATTGTGGGAAGAAGAATATGCAAAATATAAAGAAGTACTTACAAAATATAACGATATTCGTATGTTTAGATGGACTTCGAACTAATACAATAAAAAATAGAAGAAAGGTATTTACTTTCTTCTATTTTTATTGCTACTTTTATAATTACTCAGATTTTTTAGATTTACTTTTTTTATCGTCAGTCATAACTTCTTTTATTGCACCTAAACTACTCAAAGCACTTGTAGCTTCAAAAGGAATAAACACTTTATTAGCTTCACCTTTTGCTACTTCTTCTAAGGCTTCTAAAGATTTTAATTGTACTAATTTATCTGTTGGGTCAGCTTGTTTCATTGCATCATATACCATTTGAATTTCTTTAGCTTTAGCATCTGCAACTTCTTTTATAGCTTGAGCTTCACCGACAGCTCTTCTTATTTTAGACTCTTTGTCAGCTTCAGCTTCTAAGATAGCTGCTTGTTTTTTACCTTCTGCAATAGTGATTGCTGATTGTCTTTGTGCTTCTGCTTCAAGGATTAAAGCCCTTTTATTTCTTTCAGCATTCATTTCTTTTTCCATTGCATCTCTAACATCTGCTGGTGGTGTAATATCTTTAATTTCAACTCTATCAATTTTACATCCCCATCTATCAGTTGCTTCGTCAAGAACAACTCTTAATTTTGTATTAATGCCATCTCTTGAACTAAAAGTTTCATCTAAATCCATTTTACCTATAATATCACGAATTGTAGTGATTGCTAAGTATTCAATACCTTTTTTCAAACTTTGAATTTCATAAACAGCTTTAGCAGGGTCTGTTATTTGATAGAATACAACAGTATCTATTGTTATTGTAACATTGTCTTTTGTAATAACTCCTTGAGGTGGTATATCCATTGTTTGTTGTTTTAAGCTTACAACACTTCTTATATGATCAAAAAATGGAATTATAATTGTAAGACCAGCATCAGCAACTTTATAGAATTTACCTAATCTTTCAATTATATATACCTCAGATTGTTTAACTATTTTTATTGATGTAAATGCTATAACTAATATTATAACAAGTAAAATTAATAAAAATATCATAATAATATCCTCCTATTATATATATTAAAAGTGAATATATGAATTAATAAATTATATATATTAACACTTTTTTAATAACCTTTAGTTTATAAAAAATTATTTTCACTACCATTAGTATTATTGATAGATATGAGTTATTCGATATAAGAGTTATATTGGTTCAACAATAGCCTTAACTCCATCAATTTTAAGGATTTTTACCTCTGTACCTTTTTCTAAATTAGAAGCATTTGCTGATTCAGCAGACCATATTTCGCCATCTACTTTAATTTGACCTTTTCCATCAATATTATCGATGTCTTTTATAACTAAGGCCTTTTTTCCTATTATGGAAAATGCATTTGTTTCAGTTTTTTTGTTACTACCTAAAAATTTTTTTACAAAAGGTTTAGTTGCAAAAATTAAAATGACAGAACTTACTAAAAATACAACCATTTGAACTATAAGGTTATCAATAAAGAAACTTACACACATTGCAATAAGTGCACCAATCCCTAGCCAAAATACAAAAAAACCAGTTGTAATTATTTCAGCAATTAAAAATATTCCGGAAGCTATTAACCAATATTGCCACATAATGAATTCCTCCTTTAAATATCACTATTTACATTATACTATAAAATCCCTGAAAAATAAATAGTTTTATGCAAAAAAATAGGGTAAATATAACAATTATTTATATAATTAAAAAATAATATATAGTATAAAAATATGTTATAAAACTTGTAATTATATCAAAAAAATGATATATTGAAAAAGATAAAAGACAAAGGAGAAATAGATTATGAAAGAAAATAATAGAGGTGTAACATTAATTGCACTAGCAATTACAATAATAGTTTTATTAATTATTTCAGGAATTACTATAACAGCAGGTTCATATAATGCAGAAAAGGCAAAAGATAATAAACTTTTGTCAGAAGTTGTAATGGTTCAAAATGCTGTTTTACAAAGAAAAACAAAGGCAGAATTAATAAATGGACATTATCCAGGACAAAAATTAACTGAAATAGGAATTAATATAGATGAAGTTATATCAAAAGTTAATTCAGAAAAAGTGGATGAATATGAAATAATAGAAAAAAAGGATACCAATGAAAGTAATTATTATTTACTATCAAATGAAAATGGCGGAATTAAAGAATTGAACATAAAAAATACAAAAGATGAATATATTGTAAATTATGTAACAGGCGAAGTAATAAATTATACAAATTGTGTTACAGGAAAAGGTGAACCAGTATATGTATACAGTATAGAAAATAAAAATTAAGAATGGACATGTAAAAAATAAACAACATATATGTAAATATCAAATTACTTTATATATGTTATTTTTACTCCAAGTTTTATAACCATGAAAGGAAAAAACTAAAATATGAATATAAAAGAAATGTTAGAAAATATAGATTTAAAAATTGATAAATCTAAAATAAGTTATGATGAACCAATGTCTAAACATACTTCATTTAAAATAGGAGGAGTAGCAGAGTGCTACATAAAGATAGATAATATAGATGATTTAAGAGAAATGCTTAATATTGCTAAAAAAAATAATATACCAATAACAATATTAGGAAATGGAAGCAATGTACTTGTTTTAGATAGTGGAATAAAAGGATTCGTTCTTAATATAAGAATAAATAAAATAGAAATGATTAATTATAACAAAAAAGATATATATGCAACAATAGGAGCAGGTATTAAAATGTCAATGTTAGGTCATTTGTTATTAAGAAATGAAATTACAGGATTTGAAGAATTAGCAGGAATTCCTGGAACCATAGGAGGAGCAATCAGAATGAATGCAGGGGCTCATGGTAAAGAAATAAAAGACATAGTTAAATCAGTAAAATGTATGGACTATGAAGGAAACATTAAAGAATTTCAAAATGACGAAATGAGATTTGAATACAGAAGAAGTATGTTAAAAGAAGAAAAATATATTGTATTAGAAGCAATATTTGAATTGCAAAAAGGAATTGAAAGCGAAATTAAAGCTAAAATGGATGAATATGCTAATTTCAGAAAAGAAAGACAACCTATTGAATATGCAAGTGCAGGAAGCACATTTAAGAGAGGAAAAGATTTTATAACTGCACAGCTAATTGATCAAGCAGGATTAAAAGGACTTAAAGTTGGAGATGCCGAAGTTTCAACTAAACATGCAGGATTTATAATAAATAAAGGAAATGCAACAGCAAAAGATATATTAACTCTAATGGAAAAAGTAAAAGAAGAAGTACAAAAGAAGTTTGGAAAAGATATAGAATTAGAAGTTGAAATTATAGGAGAGAATTAGAATGAATGGATTTTTACATTGGTTTAAATCAAGTAATAAAATGAAAAGATGGATGTTTTTAATTTTAATAGGAATAATACTTTCATGTTATGGAATGGCAGAGATAATAGTATTAAAGGAAATATCTTTTCAAGAAGTAGGAAAGATAATAACGGTTTTTGTAGCTGGATTTGTTTCAATAGTTATAGGATTAATATTCTTAAATAAAAGGACCTTAGAAGTTTTAATAGAATCGACAGATGAAAGAATGGAAAATAAAAAGAATGTAAATATTAATTCCTTAATATTTAATAAAACAGTATATGATAAAGGACCTAATATTGTAGTAATAGGTGGAGGAACAGGATTAAATACAGTTTTAGCAGGTTTAAAAAATTACACTAGCAATTTAACTGCAATAGTAACAGTATCAGATTATGGAGAGGAAAAAACAAATTCAAGAAAAGAACTTCAAACTTTACCATTAGATGATATAAAAAATAGTATTATTTCTTTATCAAGAGAAGACGAGCAAGTAGAAAAATTATTTAATTATGAATTTAAACAAGGAAAATTAAAAGGTCTAGATTTTTCAGATATTTACTTTTTAGCAATGAAGGAAGTAAATGGAAACTTTGAAGATTCAATAATAAAAAGTAATCAAGTAGTAAATATGGTTGGAAAAGTAATACCAGTAACATTAGATGAAATGAAAATTATTGCAGAATTAGCAAATGGATATATTGTAGAAGAAAAGTCTAGAATACCTGAAGTAGTATCAGACAAAATAACAAAAATAAATAGAATAACAATAAGTCCATCAAATTGTAGACCAGCTCCTGGAGTTGTAGAAGCAATAAAAAATGCAGATTGTATAGTAATTGGTCCAGGAAGCTTATACACTAATGTTATTCCAAATTTATTAGTAAATGGTGTCACAAAAGCAATAAAAGAAAGCTCAGCTATAAAGGTATATATTAGTAATATAATGACTGAACCAGGTCAAACAGATAATTATAGTGTATCTGACCATCTAAATGCAATAATTGAACATTGTGGACAAGGTGTAGTAGATTATTGTATATATGATACAGGAGAAATTATACCAGAGTTCATAAAAAAATATAATTTAGAAGGACAAGACTTAGTAGAGCAAAATATTGATAAAGTAAAGGGAATTAAATTTCTACAAAGAAATTTATCAATGATATATGGAGAACATATAAGACATGATCCTAATTTAGTTGCTACATCAATTATAGAGTTAATATGTGATGATTTAAAATATCAAGATAAGCAAAATGATCCTCAATACTTAATGTTGAATACTAAATTGAGAGAAGAAAAAAGAATAAACAAAAAGAAAAAAGAAACAGCCAAAAGAGAATTACAAAAACAAAAAGGAAAAACTAAGCCAACAAAGAAAAAGAGCAAAAGCAAATTTAGCAATAAATATAGTGACAGGATAGCCTCTATTAAAGAAGCTGATGAAAAAGCAAAAATGAAAATGCAAAAAGAAGAGAGCAAAAAAAATAAGAAAAATGAAACTAAGAAAATAAAAGACATAAGCAAAAATAATAAAGGAGCACCTAGGAGAAAAAGAACACCTCAAGAAATAAGAGAAGAAATGCTAAAACGATTAGAAGAAAGTGAATTCAATAGAAAAGATTAATTATGGAGGATAACAAATGAAGTTTACGAAGGAAAAATTAAATTTAGAAGAGGGATTAACAAAAGAATGGCTAATAACAAATGGTATAGGAGGATTTAGCTCTTCAACAATTATTGGAGCAAATACTAGAAAATATCATGGGCTTTTAATTGCTCCATTATTACCACCAGCAAGTAGATATTTAATATTATCAAAAGTTGATGAGGCAATAGAAATAAGAGGAAAAAAATATGAATTATATACTAATGTATGTAGTTCATATATTTCTAAAGGATATAAATATCAAGAAACATTTGAGAAAGATTATTTACCTACATTTAAGTATAAAGTACAAGATGTAGAAATTGAAAAAACAATTTGCTTAGAATATGAAAAAAATACAGTAGGAATATATTATAAAATAAAAAATGGAAAATATAAATCAAAATTGTCATTAGCACCAATCATTAATTTTAGAGATTTTCATTCAATGAATACAAACCACTATTTTGAATTAAAACAATATATAACAGATAATAAATTAAAAATTATAGTAGATAATAATTCTAAGGTACCCGTTTATATGAATTTATCTGAGGGTAAATATATAGAGCATTATAATGATAATTTTAATAATATGTTTTATATAGAAGAAGAAAAAAGAGGATTTTATCCAGAAGAAAATCATAGTGTACCTGGTGTTTATGAAGTTGAATTAAAAGCAAATGAAGAAAAAGAATTATCTTTTGTATGTTCATTAGAAGAAAATATAGAAGAAATAGATGTTAAAGATTTAATAGAAAAAGAAATTAGCAGACAAGAGAAAGAGATTGAAAAAGCAGATTTAATAGATAAAAATTCTTCGAAAACTAAAGCACAGAAAAATAAAGATGAATTATTAAAAGAATTTTTAGTTGCAATAGATAATTTTATAGTATGCAGACCTAACTTTAAGTTACATACCATAATAGCTGGATATCCATGGTTTTTAGACTGGGGAAGAGATACTTTAATTTCATTTGAGGGATTATTATTAAAAACAAAAAAATTTGACATAGCAAGAGAAGTTTTATTAACTATGGTAAGAGATGTAAAATATGGTTTAGTACCAAATGGTTATTCTGGCTATGATAATAGACCATTATATAATAGTGTAGATGCTTCTTTATTATTATTTGAACAAGTACAAAAATATATAGAATATACAAAAGACTATAAATTTGTAAAAGAAAATATATATAAAAAATTAGAAAGCATTATTGATAATTATATATCAGGTAATAATTTTGATAATAATAATATTTACTTAGACAAAGATGGATTGATAGCTTCAGGAACAGATGATACTCAAAATACATGGATGGATGCTAAATATAACAATATAGCAGTAACTCCTAGAAATGGCAAGGCAGTAGAAATAAATGCAATGTGGTATAATGCAAATATGATAATGGCAAATTTAACAATGAAAATGGGAGATTTGCTAAGAATAAAAAAATACAAGGAATTAGCCAAAAAGTGTAAAGCTTCATTTGAAGAAAAATTCTATAATCCAAAAACTAAATGCTTATATGATGTTTTAGGAGATGGAAAAATAAGACCAAATCAATTATTTGCATTAAGTTTAACATATCCAGTAATAAATCCAAATTCAGAAATTGCAAAAAATATGATAAACATAGTAGAAAAGAAATTACTAAATAATTATGGCTTAAAAACACTAGCAAAAGGAGAAGAAAAATATACAGAAGTATATGAAGGAGACCCATGTCATAGAGACACAAGTTATCATCAAGGAATAACATGGCCATGGTTATTAGGACTTTATTATAACTCTCTAAAAAATATTGAAAAAGAAGAAAAAGACAAAGAGATAAAAGCACAAACTTCTCAAAAAATAGAAAAATTTAAAAATAAAGTATATAGAACATTCAAAGCAGAATTAGAAGAAAATGGCTGTGTAGGTAGTATTTCAGAATTATATGATTCAGCAAAACCTCAACTACCAAAGGGAGCAATAGCTCAAGCTTGGAGCATAGCAGAAATTTTTAGAATAATTTTTTAAAGTAAAATTAAAGCTGATTTTGGGGTCGGAGATAAAAATCAGGATTTAAAGATTGAAAATATAAGATGTATCCAATAGTTTAGAATTTGAAAAAATATTTTAGACTATTGGATATGTTTTTGTATACAATATTTATGAATTGACTAGTTAGAGGTTTTTAAAATTGGTCGCTGGAAATAGGTAATAGTTATGATTTTTTGGAATTTTTGACTACTCATTCCATTCAGAAAGAATTGGTAAGGCTTTTTCATGAGCCTCTCTCACTCAGACCCTTTCATACTTCAAGTACCGTGAGCATTCCTCATTTGAAAGCCTAACCAATTCTATTCTTCATTTTAATCGAACGTCAAAAATTCCAAAAAATCATAACTATTACCTATTTCCAGCTACTCTACAAGAAAAAATATTATCTAATAACTAAATTTATACTTTTTATTAAATTTGCCTTGAATTTAATAATTTATATGATATAATGAGAACAGAATTTCGAAAGATGAGGAGATTGAGATGAGAATTTTAGGGATAGATCCAGGATTTGCGATAACAGGTTATAGTATAATTGATTATGTAGGAAATAAATTTAACTTAGAAACTTCGGGGGCAATTTTAACTGAAGCAAAAACATCTTTTCCTTTAAGATTAGAGAAAATAAATCAGGAATTAGATGATATTATAAAAACTTATAATCCAGAGGCTATGGCAATAGAAGAATTGTTTTTTAATAACAATGCTAAAACTGCTATAAATGTTGCTCAAGCAAGAGGGGTAATTTTAATGACTGCTAGATTAAATAAATTAAATATTTATGAATATACACCACTTCAAGTTAAACAAGCTGTTACAGGATATGGAAGAGCAGATAAAATGCAAGTTCAAAGAATGGTAAAAATGATTTTAAATGAGGAAAAACTTCCCAAATTAGATGATATAACAGATAGTATGGCAATGGCAATATGCCATGCTCATTCTTGTAAATTTGCTCAAAAATTATAATAAATCATAATCTAGTAATGATAAAATTAAAGTCATGATAAAGTAACAATAAAAATAAACAAAAAGAGCAATATTTAAAATTAGAATGCAGTGGATTTATATTTTGTATTTTGAAAGGATAATGGTAAAATGCTAACAATAGAAAATTTAGAGAAAGAATTAAATAGTAATAGTTTAAGAAGTTTATATTTATTATATGGTGAAGAGTTATTTTTACTAGAGAATATTTTGAAAAAAATAAAGAATATTTTTGGAGAATGTATAAAAGGCATTAACTATATAAATATAGATGATACTAATATATCAGAATTAATAAGTGATATAGAAACACCAGCATTTGGATATGAAAAGAAATTATTAATTGTTAGAAATTCAGGAATATTAAAAAAAGAAGGAAAAAGAAAAAATGCTGAATTATCAAATTTAAGAGAAAAAATTTCAAGTTATATAAAAGAAAATATCGATATTATAAATGATAGTGTTGTATTAGTTATAATAGAAGAAGATATTGATAATAAACAAGAATTATATAAAATATTTGATAAGTTTGGAGTAGTATGTAATTTTGAATATCAAAAGCCAATGCAAATACAAAAAAGGTTGAAAGCAATATGTAATGCATATCATGTAGACATTGATGATAGCTCTTTAAAATATTTTATAGAAGTATGTGGCACAAATATGCAAGAACTTATAAATGAAATAAGAAAACTTATTGAATATGCAGGAAATGGTGGAAAAATTGAAAAAGTTGATATAGATAAATTATGTATAAAAAAATTAGAAACTATAATTTTTGATTTAACAGATAATTTAGGAAAAAAAGAAACACAAAAAGCATTGCAAGTTCTAAAAAATTTAATTGCTAATAAAGAACCAATACAAAAAATTTTAATAACTTTATATAATCATTTTAAAAAGTTATATATAACAAAATTAGCAGTAAGAGAAAATAAAGACTTAATAAGCAGTTTGAATTTAAAGCCAAATCAAACATTTCTAGTAAATAAATATAAAACACAAGCAAATTATTTTTCAGGTAAAGAATTAAGTAAGATATTACAAGGATTAAGAGATTTGGATTATAATTCTAAAAATGGATTAATAGACTTACAAGTAGGATTAGAAGCTATACTTTGTACTTATTGTAGTTAAACATAGTAACTTTTTGGAGGAAAGAATATGAATGAAAATGAAGAAAAGATTGTTAATGAAATAATTGATGAGCTAAAAGAGATAGAAATAAAAGAAACAATTTCATTGGAAAAGAAAGCATATTATGTATATAGAAGATTAGGAGAATTTTTCAATTATAATGAATCATATATGTTAGCTGATAATCAAAATGAAGAAGAATATGAAGCAAAAAAGAAAATGTATTATAAAGGAACTGATGAAAAAGGAACAGCAATATGTGTTGACATGAATAAAACTTGTGTAGAAGCATTGAAAAGGTTAGGAATAGAAGCACATCTAGCATATACTGAAAATATAAATCCAATGATTCTTGAATATTGTGACCCACTATCACATGCAGATGGATGCTTTAAAGTAAATAATAAATGGTATTATTTTAATTTAACAAGTGACATTATGCATATACAGACAGGGATGAAAACAAGAAGTTTTGCTATTTCCCAAGAAAGAATAAAACAGAAATTATATAATAAGAACCCTGAATATAATAAATTATATCACTTATATAGAATGAATAGAGAAAATGGAAATCAGGAATTTTCAGAAATATCACAAGAAGAGTTAAGAAAATGGGACAACGAGTTTGGATTTACATATAAAGGACTATATACTAATGATATTATGGAAATGATAAAAAATGATACAAATAATATAGAACTTATGCAAGAACTTTTTGAAACAGACAAAGAAGATGAAATAGTACAAAAAAAGTTTGAATTTGTTATGGATAAAATGGGAATTATTAGAAATAATATGAAAATTGGTAATGTAGAAGCAAGAGAATATTATATTAAACTAGTAAATAAAGCATTTTCAAAAGAAGAAATACAAAAATATTTAAGATTATGTGAAAGTTTTATTGAAAAAGATGGAGAAAGAAAATTTAGAAATGTTGTGATTATTAAGAAACAAAATGAAACTATTTATTATTTATATAATCCAGAAACAATGACATATGAAAAAACTGATGTTAGAGAATTAATAAAAACGAATTTAAAATTTCATAATATACAAAAACAAAGAATAGATCCAATATCTGAATTTGTAAACAATATCGAAAGTGAAAATAAAAAAGAAGAATTAGAAAAATAATAATGAATAATATATACCAAAATTGCTAAAAATATATTTAATTAAAATATTTTAGTAGGTGATAATATGAAGTTAAAAAATGAAAGGAAATTTTGGTATGGATTAAGTATTTTGCTAATAATTCTATTTTTTAGTATAATTCTATTTTTCAAGTATAGTGAAGTACAAGCTTTATCTAAATATGGTTCAAGAGGAAATGAAGTTACACAAATTCAAACAAAATTAAAAAGATGGGGATATTATAAAGGAAATGTAGATGGGATATATGGAAGCCAAACACAAGAAGCAGTAAGATATTTCCAAAGAAAAAATGGGTTAAAAGTAGATGGTATAGCAGGAAAAAATACACTAAAAGCAATGGGGATATATACTTCTTCATCATCAAGTTCATCATCAAGTAATTCAAGTAATGTAAATTTACTTGCGAGATTAATTTATGGAGAAGCACGAGGAGAACCATATACTGGACAAGTTGCAGTAGGTGCAGTTGTAATGAATAGAGTAAGAAGTAGCTCGTTTCCTAATAGTATTTCAGGAGTAATATATCAGTCTGGAGCTTTTAATGCTGTTAGAGATGGACAAATAAACTTAACACCAGATTTAACAGCAAAAAAAGCAGCACAAGATGCAATAAATGGTTGGGACCCAAGTTATGGAGCAATATATTATTTTAATCCGTCAACGGCAACTAACAAATGGATATGGTCTAGACCGATGACTATAACAATAGGGAGACATAGATTTTGTAAATAAAAAATTTCATTAGCAAATTAGTTACTAAATACAAGTTTTTTTAAGCTAGCCGCCAGAAATGGTTTTATAATTATGATTTTTTGGATTTTTGACTACTTGTTCCATTCAGAAAGAATTGGTAAGGCTTTCGAATGAGCCTCTCTCACTCAGACCCTTTCATACTTCAAGTACCGTGAGCATTCCTC
>USFW01000012.1 GCA_900553985.1 uncultured Clostridium sp. | reverse complement strand
TTCATATTGTATGGCATTCCTATTACAAATGTATCAATGTCATATTCTGATAATATTTCATCTAGTCTTCTTAAGACAATTTTGTCTGTGCCATTTCTTCCGAATTGTTTCTAACCCTTGAGCTGTTATATTAAGTGGGTCAGTTATTGCAATTCCAACTCTTGCATCACCATAATCTATTCCTAATGTTCTCATTTTAAACCTCATCAAGTCCTATATATTTTTTTACCATTTTTTCTAGTAATTCATCTCTTTCGATTGTTCTAATTTTGTTCCTTGCATCATTATGACTTGTAATATATGTTGGATCTCCTGATAATATATACCCAACTATTTGATTTATTGGATTATATCCTTTTTCTAATAAAGATCCATATACATCCTTTAAAATTTCTTGACATTTAAAATTTTCTTCTCTTTCCACTTTGAAGTTCATTGTTTTATCAAATTCCATAACTAACTTCTCCTTTCTTAATAATATTTTACAATATTATATATTAGTTATATCACTTTCATTTTTATCTGCATTATCTAAGTACTCTTCTAGTTTTTTCAATACTTCTTCTAATCCTGTGCCTTTGTAATAAGAAGATAATACAAAGTTTAATCTTGGAGAGACTTCTTCTGGTAATTCTTCTTCTGGTTCATTATAATTTTCATATGTATATTCTTCATCATCTTCTGGTAAAGATATTTTCATTTTTTCAATATTTTCTTTTAAGTCACTTATAAAACTTGCTACACCATTTGCATCTACACCAGAAAAAGCTATTACAAACTTAGGTCCCATATATCTTACAAATACATAATCTTCAGATATATTATTTCTTACATATTCACTTATTTTTCTAATTACCTCATTTCCTAATTCTCTACAATAATTTTTATTTATTTCTTCTATATTTGTTATTCTAAACATACATATTGTAGAAATTGTATATTGGTCTATAATTCTTTTTCCTTCACCATATAAGTACTCTTCTGAATATAATTCACTAAATAGATCTTTTCTCACTATTGATTCAAGAGTTTTTTGATGTACTACTGTTTTTAATACTGATACAATATTATCTTTTATTACTTCTAATATTGTTATATCTACATTATCAAAATCGTGTGGTGTTCCACTTTCCATTATCCAATATCCTATATATACATTATCTATATATAAAGGAAAGAATATTGCTGATTTTGCCCTACCAAATTCCATTTGTTGATATGGTAATCTCTCTTTTTCGTTGTTAACAGTAACATATTTAGGAGTAGCCTTTTCTATACTATCTTTAAACATATCTACATCTTGTAATGCTTTTAATGAATCCCAATGTTTTTTATCTACATTTGAAGCTTTTACTTCATATTCTGCGCCATTAAACACTACTATTGTTGAATATTTTATTTCATATTTTTCTATTAGTATATCATTAATTTTCTTTATCTTTTCATCAACTGATGTTGCTTCTCCTATCGTACTCATAAAATCTTGTACTACTTGTAAATTAGTAATCTTTTGATTTATATTTTTGAATTTTTGTATTTTTTTATTTATTTTTATATTATATACTACTAATACAAGTACTACTATAATTAGTATTCCAACAATTGCTACTGTTATCACTCTTTCTTTCCTCCTATTTAAAATTTTCTTTTCATTTGGTCTAATGTATTATTCATACTTGGTGAAAATGTACTATTTGTTTGATTTGTGTTAACCATTGGTGGCCTATAACTTGTCCCTCTTCCTGAAATTAAAGGATAAACCATATTAGCTAATTCTTTTAATATTTGCATAAAGTTTTTTGAATACCCTTTTAATGTTATTTCACAATTTATAATTCCTTCTAAGTATTTTGCATATATATCTTCCTCAAAAGGTATTGATATATGTTTTATCAAATTCCTATCAAATAATTCTGTCATAAATGACATAGCTGGATCATTATAAAATGCCATTCCACCTATTATTGTTTTTTCTGTAATTCCTCTTACTTTAACCACTTTATTTAATATAATTTTTAATTTCTTTTCTTCTAAAATATTTTTAGCTTTCAATTCTCTTAAAAAAGCTGTTAATGGTTGAATTGTAAGTATATCTAATGTTTGAACTAAATATGTTTCTTGTGATTGTTTGAAATATCCTATTGGTGAATTGAAATCACAATCAATTAATATAACTGAATAATTTTTTACTAATGTTTCTAATATTTCGTCTACATTTGATATTGCTTCGTTTTCTTCTGGAAGTGAAGTAAATACTGTTAGATTTGGATTTACATTTATTCCATTTGCTGTTCCTCTTGATAAATTTGTTATACAATTAGTTGCTATATTTCTTAATGCTTCTTCATTTTTTGTATATATATAATATGAATTTCTATTTTGTGTTGTATCTAATATGGCAACTTTTATTCCCATTGTTGATAATAACTCAGCTACATTGTTTACAATAAATGATGTTCCATTTTTACTAGTTCCTACAAATGTAACTATTTTCTTATCAGCTGTTAATAAAGATGATATATCAATTGTTTGTACATATTCATTATTTTGTTTTACAATTTGGTTTCCAGTATTATTATAAGCTGAATATTGATTGTTAACATATTGATTATTGTTTATATGTTCTATTCTTTCATTGTTATTTGATACATAATTTGCCTGAGTTGCTCTATATTCAGAATCATTTCCATAACTTATATCGTCATCTTCTGCATCATCTTCTGCAAATCCAGGTAACATCATACTTTCTTCATCCTCATATTCATCTTCAAATCCTGGTAATATTGTATCATCTTCATAATCATCCTCAAATCCTGGTACTGTAATTGCTACGTTTTCTTCAACTTCAGGTACAATTTCTTGTGTTCCTTCCTCAATATCATCAAATCCTGGTAATATTGTAGGTTCTTCAATATTTGAAGTTATTTCCTGTTCCTCTGGAATAGGATTTTTTCTAGGTCTTCCTCTTCTTCTTTTTACAGGTTGAACTTGTACACTTTCTTGAATTTCTTTTACTTCTGGTTCTTTAACTTCTTCTGGAATAGGATTTTTTCTAGGTCTTCCCCTTCCCCTTTTTACTTGTTTTGTTTGAATTTCAGTACTATTTGTTTCTGCAACTTTGCTTACATTTTTTGCATTTTCTGATTGTAATACTGGTTTTACTACACTTTCCCTTGCCTTAGCTTCTGTTGCCCTTTGAAGTTGCTCAATTATTTCATCATTTACAACTGTATGTTTAGTATTTCTTTGTACATGTTGGGTAGTCTGTTGTTGTGGAACTTGTTTAGACTTGGATAATTTTTTAGCTCCACTTATATTAACAGAAGAAGGTATTACTACTGGTTTTGTCATTACTGAAGATTTATTTTTGGGTCTCAATAACTTTTCACTTGTGCCTTCTTCCTTTTCTTTTTCCTTATTTTTATATCTTAAACTATTAGAAAC
The DNA here is from genome assembly GCA_900553985.1 of uncultured Clostridium sp. Lineage (GTDB taxonomy): Bacteria > Bacillota > Clostridia > TANB77 > CAG-508 > CAG-269. The sequence goes on along the minus strand of USFW01000012.1, from coordinate 39,193 downwards.
AGAATTATTAAAAGACATTATTTTTTGATATTTAGGTGAACGTTCTTCTAATACTGCTCTTACATTCAATGGTAAGAATTTGCTTATAATTCTTAATTGAGTATCATTATATTGCGCAGCAATATTATTAAAACTATCTATGTATCTATCTTCATTTTTTCCCAAACTTTTATAATGAGCTAAAATGTTTTGTATTTCCATTTCACTAACATCATTTTCATTTTCAGCTTGATAATTTACTTCTTCTGAATCTATTTTATAATATAATTTTGCTTCTTTTTTTGCTCTAGGTCTGTTGATTAATCTACAAACTTCTTCTACACTTCTGTCATTTCCAAGTATTGCATTGTATATTCCTATTCCAAACAATTTTACAAGCATTTGCTCAGATTTTGTTCTTCTATCTGCACATATTAAAATAATTGGAATATCATTTCCTTTTATATTTGAAGCCTCATCACTTATACTATCTAATTTATCAAATATAAACTTGTCTATTTGGTCATATTGTGTGTGTGTAAATGCCTCTAAATCTTCACTTATAACTATTCTGTCATAAGATTTATCTTTTTGTAATTCTTTTAAAATTGCATTAAAGTAATAAACATTTTTATGAGAAATTATTTCTTTATATTCTTTTTGATATCTTTTAATTATTGATTCTGAAATTTCTTCATTACTTACAGCAAATAAAATCTTCATTTGTTACCCCCTTCCAAATTTTACGAACACTGTAAAGGCCAGTGGTAAGATTTGGCATATGATTAATATTGTTACAAAAGTTACTATAAGCCCCATACCTTTTTCCAAAGTATCTAGCTTTCTTATACCTATAACATATTGGTGAATTGCTCCTATTGCAATTCCTAAAAAGCATAATGGTATACTATATACTCTAACTAAATTCAAGATGTATGCAACTGTACCATATGCTTTTGAGCCATATTTTTCTTGATAATCTGCTATTGAATTTAATTCTTTTTCTTTTATTTCTACTATTTTGCTTTCTGTTTCTTCATCTAAAATACTTTCTGATGCAAACACTTCTGATGTGAATGAAAATAGTCCAAAAATAATTACTAATAATGTTATAAATATGATTGTTTTTTTCATTATATTTAATGCCCCTTTCTACTATTTTGGCAATTTCCTTATTTTCTCATTTACCTATATATCATACAATATCTTTTATAAAATAGCAAGGAATTTTTACAATTTATTATATAAATATTTCATATGTTTGTATACACTATTTGCCCAATTTTTGTCAGAAGCATATTTAGTATTAACAGCTGTTAAAGTAGACCCATTATAATATATTCCTTGAGCTTTTTCTCCTCCATAAATTTCTGTTCCCTTTGGATTTAAATAGTATTTTACAAAAACTCTTGCAATTAAATCTATACATTCAGAATAATCTGTGAATTCATATGCACCATTATATGGATTTGAGTCATATGCTCCATATCCAAATAAGTTTTTCTTTTGCAATGCAATTTTTGATGCTCCCCATCCACTTTCATGTATTGCAACAGCTGCAACAAAAACTCCATTTATATTATATTGTTTTTCTATATAATAAAAATATTCTGCATTATTTTCAAAGATTTTATTTTTATCTTTATCATCTGTTAATATTTTCTTAAATTGTTCTAATGATAATCCACTTGGTTTATTTAATTTCATATCAAAGCTTAATTTTTCAATATTTCCACCGCTCCCTGATGTGCTATTTCCTTGATTAGATGGAGCATTTTTATCATTTTGTACTTCTTTTTCATTAGGATTTAAATATGTTGTACACTCTTTTTTTACATATCCCCTATGACTATCACATATTATCTTATACCATTGTCCGTTTATTTCTAAAACTTTTAATTCGTCATTTTTTGCTAATGTTGCAACTTTTGTAGCATTCTCACTTGGCTCAGACATAACTGATAACCTATCTGATGTCACATATACTTTATCTCCTACTTTTACATTGTAATTTGCAATTTTCTTACCATTTCCAACTTCAACAATTTTATTTACAGATGCCTTTTTTATCTTACTTGACATTTGTATTTCTTCTATTAGTTGTTCTTTTTCATAAACCTTTTTAGTTGTAATTTCTTGTTTTCCTTCTCTTCCTTCTTGAACTACTTGTACCATACCTTTTGGTAATTTATTATTTGTTCTATATTTAGTTATATATTCCAATGTTTCTTCATGTACACTAATTTCCTCTTTTCTACCATTATTTGTATTTTTATCTATTATTTCTTCAATATTTATTTCACTTGCATTACTAATTTTTACTTTTTCTTCATTTATCTCTGTGTTATCACTTGCAAAAACTTCTTTTGAAAAATAGAGGTTATAAAACATTATTGAATATAATAGAATAATAAAAAACAAACAAAGATATATAATATTTTTTAAAGAAATTTTAATATGTCTTTTTTTCTTATCTTTCGCATTCATAATATCACCCAATATAATTTTAACCTTTGTGTCTATTTTTGTCAATTTTAATTTCTGGAAATATTATAACCACTGTTCGAAGCTATTGATTTTATTACAATTTTATACTATTATATATTTGTTACAAAGGAGGAACTATGAAAAATAGAAAAAAACTTTTATTTTGTATAGTAATGTTTTTATTTTTAATTTTTTTATTACTGACATATGTAGTTTTTCAAAAAATCATAATTAAGAAAAATTTTGAAGATGCATATTTACCTTTTGCAGATAAAAATAAAAATACTATTTTTACAATTGATAAAATAGTAATGTTCAGTAGTGCTGATTCAAAAACAAAAACAAGTTCAGCTACTAATTTTACCATTGAAAATCTTTATCAATATACTGACATGGCTATTTTTATAAAAAACACTAATCATGAACATACTTTAGAAAATACATTAAAAAGTGTTTCAATAAACAATATAAAATTTGACTTCCCTCCTTCTATTGGAGAGCCTAATTTATATTTTAAAAGTATAAATAATTTTGCAAAAAGTGATGTTGATGACAATAATATTATAACTGATACTTTAAATTTTAATATAACCTCTGAAGATACGACCGACTTAAACACACCAACATTATTTAATAATTTAGCTAATCCTATCACTTTAAGTTATGTTAATAAAAATATTAAATCAGATTATACTATTACTGATACATCATCTCCTATTACTTATGATGGTAGTTTATTAAAAAAATGCAATATTGACTTAAATTCAATTAATTGCAATTTATCTTTTGATATAAATATAACTAACAATCTAAATCAAAATTTTAAAACTACTGTTTTTGTAGGAATACTTTTGCAAGATAATGAAAATCTTATCACAAATGGAAATATCAAATTAACTAAAGATGTTGATTACAAATTTTATCGTTATGATTAAATTAAGAGCATAAGTTTGAAAGAAAACAAAAATTTTTCATTAATCTGTGCACTTTTAGTCACAAAAATGAATACAATTATTGAGGCAATAGGTTTATAGGTAAAGCCTTTATTAAAAACCTAAATATATTATACAAGGAATGAACTTTTTATGAAAAAGAATTTAACAGATGCAGAAAGACTAAAATTAAAATATCACAAAACTGAAGAAGTAACAAATTTTAAAGATATGTTATATAATTCAGCTAAAAATTATCGTTCAAGAACTGCATTTAAAGTAAAAGATAGTGAAGGAAAAATATATTCAATCAAATATGAAGAATTTAAAAATGATGTTGTTTATTTAGGGACAAGTTTAATAAAAAAAGGATTATTAAATAAAAAAATCGCAGTTATTGGTCAAAACAGCTATAATTGGTGTGTTTCTTATTTAGCTGCTTCTATCGTTGGAGTAGTTGTTCCAATAGATAAAGAGCTTCATACTGATGATGTTATTAATTTTATGAATGTTTCTAATGCAGATTGCATTTTAGGAAATGACAAAAACTTAAAACCAATATCTGAAGATATTGTTAATAATGCTAATAAATTAAATAATAAAAATACTATTTTTGTATATTTTGAGGATAAAAATAAATTAAATAATAATGAATTTGTTTTTGACAAATTTAAAACTTTAGGAAAAGATGACTATTTAAATGGTTTTAAAGAATTTGATGATATAACAATTGACCCAGATGAAATGAGAATTTTATTATTTACTTCTGGAACTACTGGAAATGCAAAAGGTGTTTGTCTTTCTCAAAGAAATATTTGCTCTGATATATGTTCTACATATGGTATTGTTAAAGTAAAAAGAAGTGATTTATTCTTCTCTGTTTTACCTCTTCACCATACATATGAATGTACAATAGGATTTTTATTACCTATATATAGTGGTGCAAGTATTGCTCATTGTGAAGGATTACGTTATATTGCTAAAAATATGTCTGAATTTCATCCTTCTGTAATTCTATGTGTACCATTACTTTTAGAGAAATTACATAAAACAATAGTAAAAAATATGAACAAATCATTGCCTAAAAAATATGCTAAAAAAGACACTTCTGAAAATCCTTTTATGGAATTACCTTTCTTTATGAAAAAAATTGTTAAAAACAAAGTTAAGAATACTTTAGGTGGAAGATTAAGAGTATTTATTGTTGGAGCTGCTTCTGTAAATCCAGATATTATATCTGATTTTAGGAGTTTAAGTTTAAACACACTTCAAGGTTATGGATTAACTGAATGTTCTCCTTTAGTTGCAGGAAATACTGACTTTTTCCAAAAAGATGATTCAGTTGGATTACCTATACCAAATGTTGAATATAAGATTAACAATCCTAATGAAGAAGGTGTTGGTGAAATTATTGTAAAAGGTCCTAATGTAATGCTTGGATATTATAATAATGAAGAAGAAACTAAAAAAGTTTTAAAAGATGGTTGGTTCTATACAGGTGATTTAGGAAAAATTGATGAAAATGGATATTTATATATTACCGGTAGATGCAAAAGTGTTATTGTTACTAAAAATGGTAAAAATATTTATCCAGAAGAAGTTGAACATTATTTAAATACTAGTCCTCTAATTTCTGAAGCTCTTGTTCTAGGTATTCAAAAAGAAGATGATGATGAAACATATATAAATGCTCAAATTTATCCTAATCTTGAAGCTATTTCTGAATATTTAAAAAGTAGTGTTCCTACTACTGCTGAAATTAAAAAAGTTATTTCAGATGTGGTTTCTAATGTTAATAAGAAATTACCTAATTATAAACATATAAAGAGTTTTATTATTAGGGATAAAGAGTTCGAGAAAACTACTACTCAGAAAATTAAGAGGTATGGAGATAATATGAAAACCGAAGAAAAATAGTCTTCGGTTTTCATTTTTGTTTTTCACTTAAGCTTATTGTTTTTTCTTTTTCTAATTGCTTTAAGCTCTTTTCAGGTGTAGGTAAATCTTCTGGCATAGTTCCACCTCTTTTCTTCCTCTGTAAGTAAGCAATATTCTTTCTCACTAATTTCTTGTTTTCTAGTTTGAATTGCAAAGTATGTTTGGGCAAGAGCAACAACTCTTTTTCTACTATCTCCATTTTGTGCTATTAAATAACAAGCATAACGAGTTAATTTGTAATCTATTTGTGTCCTTTTCACTCCTGACCCTATCACCACCATTTTGTCGGCTCCGACAAAATGGTCTGAACTATTGATATTACTATTTTCGCATGCTTTTTTTGCTTTTTCTATTACTCCGTCAAATTTTTTCCATTCTTTGTAATCTAGAACTTTTTGTAAATCTCTAGCATACCAAAATTCAATGCCATTCTCATCGATATGTTTTATCTCCTCAAATGTTTGATTATTATTTGTTTTAAATTGTTTCATTTTACACCATCTCCATTCCTTATCAATTTCCATTATATTACAATTCTATATCTATCGCAATAGTTTTTTACGAAAATTTGTTTCTTTTTTGTAGGATAACTATTCAACTTTATATACAACAAAAAAACAACCTATAAACTTTATAGTCTATAAGTTGTTACTTGGTGGCTTCAAGTGGAATCGAACCACTGACACGAGGATTTTCAGTCCTCTGCTCTACCAACTGAGCTATGAAGCCATTTTCTATTATCTAGAAAATTTTTTAAGCCTTTCTTTAATAAATAAAAAAATGGCGACCCGGAACGGGCTCGAACCGTCGACCTCTAGCGTGACAGGCTAGCGTTCTAACCAACTGAACTACCGGGCCGTAAAAACATGGTGGTCGCTACAGGGCTCGAACCTGTGACCCCCTGCTTGTAAGGCAGATGCTCTCCCAGCTGAGCTAAGCGACCATGTCCTTTCGACATGACTTAGTATACAAGATTTCTTCCAACTTGTCAATACATTTTTTGAATTTTTTTTAATTTTTTTATAATTTTTTTATAAAAGTCCGCGTAAGTACTGATAAATCAACTTTTTTAGTTTTTCAGTTTTTTGAAATTTTTTTAATTTTTTATTGTTTTATTTTTTTATTTGTAACAACTTTTTATAAATTACATATTATATACCATACAGAAGATAAGAAAAAGAAAAACAAAACATATCTTTTATAAGGAAGGAGGTCTAGACTATGCCAGAAAACAGAGGATGCGGTGGATTCGGATTTGGAGATGACTGCTGCTGGATTATAATCCTTATATTATTATTATGTTGTTGCTGTGGTGGTAACAGAGGAGGATGTTGCTAATCCTCAACTAAATATGGTAGAAATATGATAATATATTCATATTTCTACTAAAATATTATATGACATATAAAAATTGCCCTTTTATTTTAATTTATAGTATATTCTAATTTTAAAATTTTATAAATTAGTTTTTTATAACTCTAAAATTAAAATACCGGGCTTTTCTTTTTTATTGTTATTCATTCTAAAACAAGAAAAGTAGCAAAATTGTACAAACAAAGCTATCACAGGTAATTTTTTAAGGTAATTTTTACTTGTTATATACGAAAAAAATCTTATATAGTATCAAGATAAAATATGGTTTTTTCTATACGATAAAAAATATCAAAAAATATATAAAGTATATTTCTCGATATTTTTTATCTGTATTTTAAATATTAACTATTAATTATATTCTAATACATTCCTTCCATTCCACCAGGCATTCCTTCATGTCCTCCACAATTACATGATTTTGGCTCTGGGGCATCTGTAACTAAGCTTTCTGTTGTTAATACCATTGAAGCTATTGATGCTGCATTTTGTAATGCACTTCTTGTTACTTTTGTTGGGTCTACTATTCCTGCTTTTTTCATGTCTACATATGTTTCTGAAGAAGCATCAAATCCTATTCCTACTTTTTCATGTTTTATTTTTTCTACTATAACTGCTGGTTCTAGTCCTGCATTTATAGATATTTGTTTAGCTGGTTCTTCTAGGGCTTTTAATACTATTTTTGCTCCTAGTTGTTCTCCTCCTTCTAAGCTATTTACTAATTTTTCTACTTCTGGAATTACATTTAATAATGCTGTTCCTCCTCCTGAAACTATACCTTCTTCTACTGCTGCTTTTGTTGCTGATAATGCATCTTCTATTCTTAATTTTTTGTCTTTCATTTCAACTTCTGTTGCAGCTCCAACTCCAATTACAGCTACTCCTCCTGCTATTTTAGCAAGTCTTTCTTGTAATTGTTCTTTATCATAATCACTCTTTGTTTCATTTATTTGAGCTTTTATTTGCCCTACTCTGTCTGCTATTTGTTGTTTGTCTCCTGCTCCATCTACTATTATTGTATTTTCTTTTTGTACTTTAACTTGTTTTGCTCTTCCTAATTGTTCTATTGTTGTATCTTTTAATTCTAGTCCTAAATCTGATGTAATAACTTCTGCTCCTGTTAAAACTGCAATATCTTCTAACATAGCTTTTCTCTTATCACCAAATCCTGGTGCTTTTACTGCAACTACATTTAATACTCCTCTTAATTTATTTAATATTAATGTAGATAATGCTTCACCTTCCATATCATCACAAACTATTAATAGTTTTCCTGATTCTTGCATTAAACTTTCTAATAATGGTAATATTTCTTGTATATTGCTTATTTTTTTATCTGTTAATAATATATATGGATTATCTAATATAGCTTCCATTTTTTCTGTGTCAGTTGCCATATATGGTGATAAGTAACCTTTGTCAAATTGCATTCCTTCAACAACATTTAATTCTGTATTTGAAGTTTTTGATTCTTCTATTGTAATTACTCCGTCTTTTGAAACTTTTTCCATAGCTTCTGCAATTAGATTTCCAACTTCTTCATTATTTGCAGAAATACTTGCAACTCTTGCTATGTCTTCTTTTCCATTAACTTCTGAACTAATTCCTTTTAGTCCTTCTACTGCACTTTTTACTGCTTTATCAATACCTCTTTTTATTGCCATAGGGTCTGCTCCAGCTGCAACATTTTTTACTCCTTCTTTTATCATACTTTGAGCTAAAACTGTTGCTGTTGTAGTTCCATCTCCTGCAACATCATTAGTTTTTGTTGATACTTCTTTAACTAATCTTGCTCCCATGTTTTCAAATTTATCTTCTAATTCGATTTCTTTTGCTATTGTAACACCATCGTTAGTTATAAGTGGTGCTCCAAAGCTTTTATCTAATACTACATTTCTTCCTTTTGGTCCTAAGGTTACTTTTACTGTGTCTGCTAATTTATTTACACCTTCTACTAAGGATTTTCTTGCATCTTCTCCAAATTTAATAACTTTTGCCATTTTATATCAAACTCCCTTCATTATCTTTTTTATTGAAATATTTCTAATTTATATACTTTATAAATTTAATCTCTATTCCACGATTGCTAAAATATCATTTTGCTTTATTATTAAATATTCTTCACCTTCATATTTTACTTCTGTTCCAGAATATTTACTTACAATTACATTATCACCTTTTTTTACAATCATTGCTTCTGGTTTTCCATCTATAATGTCTCCACTACCAATTTCAATTACTTCTGCAATTTGTGGTTTTTCTTGTGCTGCTTGAGTTAATATAATTCCACTTTTTGTTGTTTCTTCGCCTTCTTTCATTTTAATTAATACTCTACTTCCTAATGGTTTAATCATTAAAATTACCTCCTTTTTATTAGCACTCTTTCTATGTGACTGCTAATAATTTATACCCTTTTATTTTAATTGTCAATAGCATTTATTATTTTTTCACATAAAATTCACATAGATGGTTACAATTATTATTTTTCATAGATTTCAACACTCTAAAAGTATGAAAAATAAATAATTATAAAAATATTAATTGTAACCATAACTATTGTATTAATTAGTTTCTTAATATATTCCTATTTATTTTTGACAATAATTTTTTCATTATCAGCACTAATTTTATTTACTTTTTCATTATCTAATTTTCCATCTAATATTTCTTCAGCCAAAACATCTTCTAATACATTTTGAATAGTTCTTCTTAATGGTCTTGCTCCAAAATTTTTGTCTATTCCCTTACTTGCAATTAATTTTTTAACTTTAGGGTCTAGCTCTATTTTAATTTTTTGTTCTTTTAACCTATTTACTACTTCTTCTAGCATGATATCTATAATTTTATCAATCTCTGTATCATTTAATTTATGGAATACAATTATTTCATCAATACGATTTATAAATTCTGGTCTTAATTCTCTTTTTAATGCTTCCATAACTTCTTTTTTTGTATCTTCATATTCTTTTTTAGCTTTTTCATCTTCTTTATTTTCTTCTTTAGTTAGGGGATTTGCTGTAAATCCTAATGATTTTTTATCAGTAATTAATCTAGCTCCAATATTTGATGTCATTATTATAACTGTATTTTTAAAATTAACTGTTCTTCCTTGACTATCTGTTAGTCTACCATCTTCTAAAATTTGAAGTAGCATATTCATAACATCTGGATGAGCTTTTTCAATTTCATCAAATAATACAACTGAATATGGTTTTCTTCTTATTTTTTCTGTTAATTGTCCACCTTCATCAAATCCAACATATCCTGGAGGAGAGCCTATTAACTTAGAAACTGAATGTGCTTCCATATATTCAGACATATCTATTCTAATAATTGCATTTTCATCTCCAAATAAGCATTCTGCTAAAGCTTTAGATAATTCTGTTTTTCCTACTCCTGTTGGTCCTAAAAATAGGAATGAACCTATTGGTCTTTTTGGGTCTTTTAATCCAACTCTGCCTCTTCTTATTGCTTTTGCAACAGCTTCAACAGCTTCGTTTTGCCCTATAACTCTTTGGTGTAAATTTTTCTCTAAGTTTTTTAATTTTTCATTTTCATTTTCTGTTATTTTCTTAGCTGGAATTCCAGTCCAACTTGCAATAACTTCTGCTATATTTTCTTCTGTAATATCTGTTATTGCCTTATTATTTTTATTTTTCCATTTCTTTTGCTCTTTTTCATATTTTGCTTTTAATTCTTTTTCTTTATCTCTTAGACTAGCTGCTTTTTCAAATTTTTGTGTTCTTACTGCTTCTTCTTTATCTTTACTTACATTTGAAATTTCTTCTTCTAACTCTTTTAAACTGTCTGGCTCTGTATATGTTTTTAACCTAGCTTTTGATGCTGCTTCATCTATTAAGTCAATAGCTTTATCTGGTAAAAATCTATCATTTATATATCTTACAGACATTTTTACTGCTGCTTCTATTGCTTCATCTGTTATTTTTACATTATGATGAGCTTCATATTTATCTCTTATACCTTTTAAAATTAAAATAGTATCTTTTTCAGATGGCTCATTTACTGTTACTGGACTAAATCTTCTTTCAAGAGCTGAATCTTTTTCTATGAATTTTCTATATTCATTTAAAGTGGTTGCTCCTACTAATTGTATTTCTCCTCTTGCTAAAAGTGGCTTTAGAATATTTGCTGCATCTATTGCACCTTCTGCTGAACCAGCTCCTACTATTGTATGAATTTCATCTATAAATAAAATTACATCTCCTGCTTTTTTTACCTCTTCTAATGCTTTTTTTATTCTCTCTTCAAAGTCTCCTCTATATTTTGCACCAGCTACCATGCTAGATATATCAACAGTTACTACTCTTTTATCTTTTAATATTTCTGGGACATCTCCTGTCACTATTTTTTCTGCTAACCCTTCTACTACTGCTGTTTTTCCTACTCCTGGCTCACCTATTAAACATGGATTATTTTTTGTTCTTCTTGATAAAATTTGAATTACTCTTTCTATTTCTTCTTTTCTTCCTATTATTGGATCTAATTTTCCTTGTCTTGCTTTTTCAGTTAAATCTTCTCCGAATTGATTTAAAGTTGGTGTTTGATTATAACTTCCTGCTTTCTTTGCATTAGAATTGTTCTCACTATTAGAACTTAAATTTTCTCCTTCATTAATTACTTTAATTATTTCTCCATAAAACTTCGGAATATTTATATTTAGTTCTAATAAGATTCTAGTTGCTATACTATCTCCTTCTCTTAATAAACCTATTAATATATGTTCTGTTCCTATATAGTTATAGCCTAATTTTCTAGCTTCAATAAATGCATTTTCTATAACTCTTTTTGTTCTAGGTGTGAACCCTAAAGTTTCTTCAATAGGTTCTTCTCTTCCAACTAATTCAACTGTTATATCTAATATATCTTCTGGTGTTATCCCTTGTTTTTCTATAACTTTTGAAGCTACTCCACTTCCTTCTTTTGCTAATCCATATAAAATATGTTCTGTTCCTATATATCTATGTCCTAACTCAATCGCAGCATTATTAGCAATCTCTATTGCTTTTTTTGCTCTACTTGTAAAATTATATGTCATGTCTTGTACCTTCCTTTCTTTATTTTTATTTTTTATTTTCAATTTTTATTTGCTTTACAATATTTTTTCTGTTGGAGTAATTGTATTAACAATAAATCAAAAGAATCATTAGGAAAACCATCTGCTTTTATGTGGCTTTACTTTTCCTTAAAAATTTGTTTTATGATTTCAGCTCTTTTCACTTCTTGTTCAATTTTTCCTAAAGTTTCTCCTAATCTTTTTTGCATATTCGCTGGTTTAGCATATAAATATAAGCTTTGAACTTGTAAATCTGTAACTTCTTTTAAAATTCCTAAATCTACTCCTAACTTTATATTTGAAAGCAATTCTAAAGTTTCTTCTTCTGTGATTTTTTTACAATTAGTTAATATTCCAAAACTTCTATATATTTCATCTTCTAAGTCAATTCCTTCATTTGCTAAATATTTTCTTGCTTGTCTTTCATTTTTTATTATTTTTTCAGCTATTACTTTTATATTTTTTACTATTTCTTCTTCTGTAAGACCTAAAGTTTGTTTATTAGAAATTTGATATATGTCACCTATCAAATTCCCTTCTTTACTTGAGATTCCTTTTATTTCAACTCCAAAATTACTTATTACTTGTAACACTTTTTTAATGTTATTTGTTTTTTGTAATGCTGGCAAATGTAACATTACAGAAGCTTTTAATCCTGTACCTAAATTACTTGGATATGATGTTAAATATCCATATTTTTTACTTACACAATATCCCAAAACTTCTTCTATTTTTTTATCTAATTCTACTGCTAAGTTTAATGTATTTTCTAATTCTAATCCTGCACTATATACTTGTATTTTTAGATGGTCTTCTTCTCCTATCATTATACAAATATTTTCTTCATCATTTATTAATATACTTTTTTTATCTTGATTTTTATTTAAAAATTCTTCTGTTACAAGATTTTTTTCTAATAGACTAATTTTTGTTATCTCATCCATATCTTTTATTTTTAAATATTTTAATCCATATCCTATTTCGTATATACTTTCTTTTATTTTATTTTCTAAATTTTCTAGTTCTTCACTAGATAGATTAAAACTATATCCATTAATATTTCTTGAAAATCTTATTCTTGTACTAATAGCCACATCAGACTCTTTTCCACTTTGTAAATACCAGTTCATAATTTCCCTTCTTTCATTACAAATTTAATCTTGATTTTTTTCTATTTCTTTTATCCTATCTCTGATTTTTGCTGCTTCTTCATATCTTTCATCTTTTATTGCTGCTTTTAATTCTAATTGCAAATTTTCTAGTTCGTTATTCTCTTTGTTTGGCATTTCTTCTTTATTTTCTACCTTTTTGTTGTCAGTTTTTTCTTGTCTTTTTTCTATTTTACTGTCTAAAATTTTTCCAATTCTTCCTGTATGTCTATTACTATTTTGTATTTTTCTAATTATAGGGTCTAATCTGTCTTCAAATACATCATAACAATTTGCACATCCTAATCTTCCTGTATTTACTATATCATCAAATGTATATCCACATTCGTTACATTTTAAAGTTTTGATATCATTAAATAATGGCATAAATTCTGGTGTTGCAAAATCTTCCATAAAATCTCCAAAAAAACTAGAAAAATCAAATGGCATTTTAAAATTAATTTCTCCTATTCCTAATTTTTTGCTACATTCCTCACATAAATTAAATTCTCTTTTTACTCCGTTAATATTTTCTGAGTATTTTACATTTGCTTCTTTTTTTCCACAATTATCACATAACATTTTAAATTCCTCCTTTATTCTAAATTTAATAACATATTTTTAAATATTTTTGCTCGTAATTTATCTTTTATTTCTTTTGCTATTCCTAAAACATTGTCACTTGTAGCTACTTTTAATAGCTTTGCTTCTTTTTTTGTAATAAGGTCATATGTCAAAAAATCACTAATCAAAATATCAACATCATTTGATGTCATTTCGTCTCCTATGTTTTTTATTATATGCATAAAATAATCTGATTTTGTGTTGTTTACTTTTTTTATTGTTATATGACCTCCACCACCTCTTCTGCTTTCTACATAATATCCTTGTGATGGTTTAAATCTTGTTGAAATGACATAATTTATTTGAGACGGAACACAGTTAAATTGTTCTGCTAGTTCATTTCTTTGAATTTCTACTAGTTGATTATCTTCATCAAATAATTCTTTTATAAATTCTTCTATTAAATCTGACATTCTCATTAGATTTGCCTCCTTTGTCTTTTTATTTTACTTTTTTATCTAATTTTTATTTTGTTTTTAATTCTAGCTTTAAGTTTTATTTTGTTTTGACCTTGACTTTCTTTGACCTATATTAATATTATACTCCCTTCTTTTATATTTTCAATATATTTTTTTACCTTTTAGGGAGTATTTTTAACTATTTTTGATTATTTTTCTTACTATTTCTATCTTTTTCTTTGTTTTTTGTCATATTTGCTAATTCTTCTGCTCTTTCTTTTTGGTTTGGTAATGAAATCCATGCAAAATAAGAAGATACAAATTCACCGTATTTGGTTGCATCTTCTCCTACTTCATTTTTTATTATTTCTTTGTTTTTATCCATATGATACACTTACCTTTCTTTGTTTGTTATTTTAGGTATGTGCATTTTTGTTGGTTTTTATTCATTTTTTGTTTTAATAAGAAAAGTTACTAAAATTAAAAAGTTACATTATTTGCAAATCTTGATTTTAATTTATCTTTCGATTCTTGTGATAAGTTTATATTTCCTGTTAAATTTATTTTAGTGTTTGGATTTAATTCTAGCAATGCTGTTGCATCTATTATTGCATTATTTGATAAATTTATTGTTAAATTTGTATTGTTTTTTAGTGCTTTTAAATTTTCTAAATCTTCACTCCATAATGTATTATTACTTAAATCAAGATTAGTTAAATTCGTTAATTCATAAAAATTTATTATTTTTCCATGTAAATCATTATAAGACAATACTAATTTTTTTAAGCTACTACATAATTCTAAAATTTCAAAATTAGATATTTGTGGATTATTTTTTAAATTTATTTCTATCAATTCTGAAAATTTAGTTATATCAGGTAATTCACTTAAATTACTGTTTGGAAGATTTAATTTTGTTATTTTATTTACATTACAATTAGTAATTGTTTTTAAACTTTCAGTTGATACTTTTAATACAGTTAAGTTTGATATAATATCTTCTATTTTTGATAAATCATTTTTCTTTTGATAACTTAATTGCAAACTTGTTAAATTTCTAAGTTCATTAATAGCACTAATATTTTCCACATTGCTCCCCGTCAACTCTAATTCTTTAAGTTTCTTCATTTCTTTCAATATTTCTTGTGATTTTTGGTCTGCTAATGTTATATTTTTACACATATATAAAGATAATGATTCTAATTCCGTCTGACCTTCTAGACACTCTAATGTTGATATATCAGAATTTCCCAAATTCAAATATTTATATCCTTTAAATAATTTTAATTGTTCGGGATTAATATATATCTTCCCATTTCTAACTGTTATTATTTCTTGTATTTTATCTAATCTTTCAATTTCTTCTTTTTTATATTCGTTTCTATTGGATTTTATATTAGGATTTTTTGTTAAATCTAATTTTATGAGATTTATATTTTTATCTGCATTTAATATATCAACTAATTGATTTCGACCTAATATTAGTTCTGTTAAATTTTCTAAATTTTCTATATTATCTATTTTACTTATTTTATTATCTTCCAAATTTAAATGCTTCAATTTAGTACATTTTTCCAATCCTTCTATATTTGATATTTTATTTCCTTGTAAATTTAATTCTATTAAGTTTATTTTATTTTCTAGTCCCTCAATTTTTTCTATATTATTCGTTGCCCTTAAATAAATAGATTTCAGATTATTACTTAATTCACCTATTTTTTTCATACTTTTTGTTTCTAATGGTGTTACGTTTATACTAAAATATTCAAGATTTTTAGCTGTTTTTAATGAATCTATTACATTATTCAAGTTCACATTTTTGCCATACAAAACACTGAAGACATTTAGTACTGGCAATTTAGATAACTTTCTATAATCTTTGATCTCTGTAGAAGTTGTATAAAATTTTTGAATTTTAATACAATTTTCTATTCCTTCCAAATTGTATAATGTCATATTTTCCAATGATAATTTTTCTAAGTTCGGAAAAAATATTAAATCTTGTAAGCTATCAATTTCTGAATCTGATATGCTTAAATTGGTTTGATTTTTCATCCACTTGAATTTCATTTTTTCTTCCGATATACCTGATATTTTTGATATATATTCACTAAATGCTTTATTACTAAATCTTATTTCTGTTTCATCTTCTAATATCTTATTATTTATATTATCTCCATATTCTTTTCCATTACTTGCTATATATTTTACATTTAAATCGTCATCTATTAAAAATATATCTTTTAAATTAGTTAAGTTTCCCTTTCCTAATCCTTGCATTCCTTCAAATGATTTTTCTTTTAATGCATAATACATGTAGTATTTATCATTTTCACCTTTCTGGATTGTTCTTGATACTTTTCCTTCTGCTAACAATGTTTCAGGTGTTAGTTCTTTTTCATCAAATCTTTTTTCTTCCTGATATATTCTTAGTTGTTCTTTTGCTGTTCCTAGTGCTGTTTCTATTTTTGTCCTACCTACTTGAGTTAATATTCCATTATCTCCTGTCAACATTGTAATGCTTACCCCAGCTAAAATTAATAGTACAATAATTGTTATTACTAATGCTATTAATGTTATCCCTTTTTCTTTTTTTAAGTTAATTTTTATATTTTTAGTTATCATTTGTTTTTTCTCTCCTTCATAGATTATATGTTATTTACATTTTTTCAATTTTCTCTCATAATCTTGGTTTATTATCATTTTTTAATCACTATTTCAAAGCATAAATCACATGTTCTTAAGTTATATTTGCATATAAAAATATTATACTAAAAGCACTATATCTGTGCAAGTTAAAAAATGGAAAATTTTTAATTATTGTTATACTTTTATTCTTCCCTTATTAAAAAAATTTAATCATTTCAATATATAATACTATCTACTGTTTTTATCATATATATTTTTCAATTGAATAAATTGTTCATATATAAATTATTCATAGGAGGTATTACCTTGAAAACTAATTTCTATGTACTAAAACTTAAACGAAATTTACTACCAATAATCTTTTTACTATTTACTTTTTGTCTCTTAATCTTCTCAAAAAGTAACTTACCTGCCATAAAATCTGGTCTTTCTCTCTGGGCTAATTCTGTTGTTCCCTCTTTATTTCCTTTTTTTGTTGCAACAGAACTTCTTATGCATACAAATATAATTAATAAATTAGGAAATATCTTAAATAATTTTATGAAACCTCTTTTTAATATCAGAGGTGAAGGCGCTTTTGCTTTTATAATGGGAATTATAAGTGGATATCCTGTTGGCGCAAAAATCGCCTCAAATTTTAGAAAAAATAATATTTGCACAAAAGAAGAATGTGAAAGATTACTAAGTTTTACAAATAATTCTGGTCCTCTTTTTATAATAGGAACAGTTGGAATATTACTTTATAGAAATACGACTATTGGTATACTATTATTTATTACTCATATATTAGCATGTATAACGGTTGGATTCATATTTAAGTTTTGGAAAAGAAATTCAGTTTCTTCTAAATATGTTTCAAGTACAACTTCTATAGCTACAAAATCTAAAAAAAATTATGCTACTTTTTCTAATTTAGGAGAAATCTTATCTGAAAGTATAACAAGTAGTATCTCTACCATTTTAATTATTGGAGGATTTGTTGTTATATTTTCTAGTATTATATCAATTCTTAAATCAAGCCATTTGCTAGAAATGTTAGAACTTATATTTACACCATTATGCAACTTTTTAAATATAGATACTAGCTTTATATCTGGTATTTTTACTGGTTTATTAGAAATAACTAATGGAATAAATATCATTTCAAATATCGTTTTTAAAAAATTATCTATAAATATTATAATAACTGCATTTTTACTTGGTTTTGGTGGAATCTCTGTTCTTCTACAAGTATTTAGCATAACTTCCAAAACTGATTTATCAATTAAACCATATATATATGGCAAAATTCTTCATGGCTTATTTGCTGCTTTATATACTTTTATATTAATGAATACTATTCCTATTTTTTATTTTGATTTATAAGAATAATTTAATTTATTGCTAATATATTTTAGTTGTATATGGAAATAATATAAAAATTATAATAAATGAAAAATATCTATTGATTATTATTCATTTATAAAGATAGGAGATGATAAATTGGAAAAAGACTATAATAATTTTAATCCTAATTACCCTCCATATATGGATTTTGGAATTTCACCTGATATGAACGATATGTATAAAGACCCTATGTTTAATCCAATTATCCAATATGAACAGGCATATACATATTATAAGTATTTATGTATGCAAATGGATTATAAAATTAAATGCAAGGAATATGAAAAGATGTGTAATAATTCTTCTAGTAGAAGAGATCAAAAAATTGAATAAAAAAATTAATAGACTGCTTACTTGTAACTTGTAAACAGTCTATTTTTTTATACTATTAGCTTAAAACAGCTAGCACAATTATTCCTAAAATAATTCTATAATATCCAAATACTTTAAAGTCATGTTTCTTAATATAATTCATCAAGAATTTAATAACAAACATAGATACTATAAATGATACAAACATTCCTACTAAAAGAACTATTAATTCTATACTTGTAAATCCTAAACCAAATTTAACTAGTTTTAACAAACTTGCTCCTAACATAGTTGGAATTGCTAAGTAAAAAGTAAATTCTGCTGCATTTTCTCTTGATAGACCTATTAATAATCCACCTATAATTGTTGCTCCTGAACGTGATGTTCCTGGAAAAATTGCTGCTAATAATTGAAATACTCCTATTATTAAAGCATCTTTATATGTAATTTCTGAATTTTTTTCTCTTTTCTTTTTTCCTTTTTTATTCCAATTTTCAATAATTATAAATGCTATACCAAACACAATCAATGCTATTGCTATACATGTTGGATTATAAAATAATTTTTCAAAAAATTCATCAAATGCTAATCCTATTATAGCTGCTGGTACACATGCAACTAAAATTTTCCCCCATAAATCCATTGTGTTTTTATTGAAATGAGATAAAAAACCTGTTGATTTTATTCCTTCTCTTTTATTTTTAGTAATTGGCCATATCTTTTTCCAGTATATCAATACTACTGCTAAAATAGCTCCAAATTGTATTACAACCTTAAACATTTCCCAAAATTCTGGTGATACTTGTTCAAATTTCATAAATTGTTGTAATAATATTAGATGTCCAGTACTACTGATTGGTAACCATTCTGTTATTCCTTCTACAACTCCAAATAAAATTGCTTTTAATATTTCTATAAACATATTTTTCTCCCTTCTTATTTTTTGTTACAAATTACAGTTTAGTAATAAATTATTGTAACATTTCTTTATTTATATATTTAAAACATTAAATACTATTTCTTTTATATTTTTTGCAACTGTAACTGGTGCAATTTTTCCGAGGTAGTCCTAAAGCTTCAATAAAATTCATCTTTTCATTTTGCATAAATTTTCTATCTATACCAAATGGTTTTGATGCTAAATCAATTATTAATGTATCTTTTCTAATATTTTTTAATTCCTCTTCTTTTAGTATTATTTTTGGTATAGTATTAATTATTATATCATATTTTCTTAATATTTCTTTTTTATCTTTAATATTTTCAAAGGTTTTTATTTCATATCCATATGCTTTTCCCCATGCCTCTTCTATACTATTTGTTGGTATAACTGTTGTTTTTAAACTTAAAGATTGCATTTTATATGATAATATTTTTCCTATTCTTCCAAATCCCATAATTAGACATCTTGAATTTTGTATTATATTTTTAGTGTTTTCAATAATAATCTTTATTGTTGCTTCTGCTGTTGGTACTGTGTTTAATATTGAAAATTCCTCATTTTTTAGTATGTCAAAAAATTTTATATTTTCTTTATCAAATTTTTCTTTAATTTCTTTTGAAATATTACCCGTAAAAATTATTTTTCTTTTTATTTTATTTATTATTTCTTCTATTTCTAATTTTTCTTCTGAAAGTGGTGTATTAATGTTCTTATCATCTTTTGAAAAAGGTAAAGCTGTGATTATTATTTCTGCTTTATTTATTCCTTGGTCTAATTTTTCACATTGTATAATTTGTTGGTTAAAATCTTTTTCCAAAAATCCTCTTTCTAAGCCATAAGTATATACTAACATTCCATCTTTTGCAAGCATTTTTGCTAATTCAATATTTCTAAAATCTCCTCCTATAAAACAAAACTTCATAAATCTTTTTCCTTTCTTACTTAATTAAAAAGCTTACATTTGTTATCTCAATATTTTACTCACATAAGCCTTTATACCAATATATTTTATTATGATTATCTTATGATTATATTTGTTTTAGATTTTAGATTATTTTAATTAGATTTGTTTTATTTATTCTATAAAATATTATCTATTCTTAATATTTCATTTTTCTTTCATCTTGACTTTTGCACAATATCAATAATATCAGAAATATATTCTCCAATAATTGGTATATTTAAAGTTACAATTTTCTGTAAAATTATAATTAAAATAGCTGTTATAATTGTAACTCCTATTCCTATTCCTACACCTCGTGCTATTCCTGCTATAAAATTCCTCTTTATAATTTCTTTTCTATTTCCTAAAAGATAACTCCATTCTTCTATATTGCTCTTTTGAAAGATTTTTATTAAATTATCTATTGAATTTTGCAATTTTTCTTTTTGTTCGTTTTTTATTTTTTTCCTATATATTCTTAAGTTATTATACATTTTTTTACAAATATTAAACATAAAAAATCCACCTTTTTATTATAGTGGATTTTTTAATTTTTTTTATTCATTTTTATTCTAATACATTACTACTATTAGTGTTATTAATATTAATTTTTGTGTTATTTTCTTTTTGATTATTTTCATTCATTGTATTTTCATTTAATGTATTTGTGTTTTGATTTTTTTGATTGCTTTTCATTTTATCTAAAGATTCTATTAAAGATTGTAATTTTTGTATGTCTTTCCCCATCATTTCCCAATCATTATTATTATTAGATTCAGTTAAATTTTTATTTGCCTTTATTATAGAGTCAATTAATCCTTCAATATCTTCTGTATTTTCTACTTCTATATCAACTGCATATTTTGATAATAAATTTTGCAATGCTTCTTGTAATGAATTTCCTATTGCTACTTTATTTCCAGAAGCAACTATTACTTTTTTCAATACTGGTGTATCTGATTCATTTAGCATTGTTTGATATATTGGTTCTACATATAATAAAGTATTTTCTATTGGTACTATTATCATATTTTTTGTAATCTTTGTTCCCGTTGTTTCTAAAGACTGTAATTCTGCTGATATTGATTCATCTTCTTTTATTTGTTTATCTAGTTGCATTGGACCAACAATATTACTATCTGCTGAAAATTTATATAATTTCAATTTATTATTTGAACTATCTGTACTTCCTACTAAATATGAAATTATATTTTGTTTTTCATTTGGTGTATACATTTGTATTAATCCTAATTCATTTTTATTGCCAATTTTAACCATTGTATAATATGGTTCTAAATATGTACCTGTTGATTTTGTTGAATTTACTGTATTATATTTTGCAGTATCCCATAAGTCATCTCCTCTATATAATACTTCTGGTTTTACATTATGATAAACTTCTAAGATTTGTGATTGTATTTTATATAATAGCTCTGGATATACAAAATGTTTTGCAATGTCTTCTGGTATTTCTTCATCTAAATCTTCAAATAAACTACTATATATATGATTATATGCCATTGCTATTGGGTCTGTTCTGTCTGTTATATAAAATTTCATTGTTCCATCATATGCATCTATTATTACTTTTATTGAATTTCTTATATAATTTATATCCCTAGTTTTTCCTTCATGTTGTAAGTCCGTATATTGAGAATATGGATAACTACTTGAAATTGTATATGCATCTAATACCCAATATATTTTTCCATCATCACTTATAACTGTATATGGATTTTCATCATACATTAAATATGGTAATGCTTTTTTAGCTCTTTGAATTATATTTCTATTTATTAAAATCTTACTTTCATTAGTTATCTCACTAGAAAAAGCTAAATTTATATCGTTTTTGTAAATTCCTAATACTAATCTATCTAAAAAACTTAGTTGTAACCCTGCTTGACCATTATATGTAGATGTTTTATCATTTCCAAATTCATCTGTATAATCATATTCTTGTTTGTTTTTAGTATTTGTTGCTATTATTCCTTCATTTCCTGTATTAAAATATGTACGAGGTTCTTCAATATTTACTTTTTCGTCTTTACCTGATACATCTTTTTGTACGTATTTTACATTTCCACTTTCTGTTGTTTCTGATGCAGATGTTAGTATTTCTCCCATACCATGTGTATATTCATATGTTTTATTACTATATGTTCTTCCTGTATTAGATATTTCTCTAGGTGATACATATACTAATTCTTCTTTATCGCCAACTTTATATTTTGCTAAGTTTGCATATCTATATGTAAAATATCCTGTATTTGTTTGGTTATTTTTTAATGTTGATAACACTGCTTCTTTACTTACTATTGGTATATTATTTAATATAAATTGGTTTTCATTTATTTCTTTTTCTGTTATAGTTCCTGAATATTCAAGATTTTCCTCTTCTATATTTAAGTTATATGCATTTTTTGTATTTTCTATATTCTCAGCTAGATATTTCTTTTCTTTGTCTAATTCATTTGTTCTTACAAATATTAAATCAAATCCAACCATTACTACAAAAAGTGCTACTAAATATATTGGTATAACTGCTAAATTTTTTAATATTTTTGCTGTATTTCTTTGTTTGAAATATTTTAAAGCTCTATATGCAAAAATTATTATAACAAATGCAAAAATTACATATCCCCATAGTTTTATAGTTGATTCTGTTATTCCTGCTCCAGTTATTTCAATTTCTCCATCTACTGTTAAAATTTTTCCTAACATTAAATTTTGTGAATTTAAAACTGTAATTATTGCTACTGCTATTATTATTAATAAAGCATTTTTTGTAAGTTTTTTCATGAATAAACTTTCTTTTAGCATATTAGGGTCTACACCATCAAAATATCTATTAAATACAATTATATAATATACTGCCATATATACTGTTAATCCTACAACAATACCTAAGAAATAATATACTAGCATTTCAATTACTGGCTTTTGAAATATGTAATATGCAATATCTAAATTGAAAATTGGGTCTGTTAATCCAAAACTTGTATTTGCTAATGCAAGCATTATTTTTTGCATCATAACTCCAGACATAACTGCACTTACAATTAGTGATATTACTAGAGCTAACGATTTATTAAGTATTTTGGGCATTGGCTTTTTTTCTTTTTCGAAAAATGGTTTTAACCCCTTCTTAATTCCCCTATTTGTAAAGTAAATCGCAAAGAATAATAATATAAAGTTAATTCCCATTATGCTATATCTGTATATTAGGTTTGTATTAAAAACTTCTACATATTTTTGTCCTAATTCTTGATACTCTAAATAACTACCTCTTACTTGAATATAACTTACCATTGCAAACAATACAATGAATATTATTACAGCTATCATTCTAATTTTACTTTTCTTACTTTTTTCTTTAGTTGTTGTAGAACTTTGTTTACTTTCTTGTTTTTGATTATTTACTTTTGTATTATCTATGTTTTCATTTATTTCTTTTTGACTCACAAAAACTTCCTCCTTATCTATATAATTGCTTTTACAAATTCTTCTGAATTAAAGATTTCCATATCGTCAATCTGTTCTCCAACTCCTATGAATTTAACAGGAATCTTATTTTCTTCCACAATTCCTATAACAACTCCACCTTTGGCTGTTCCATCTAACTTTGTAAGAACTAATCCTGTTATATCTGCTTCTTCTTTAAAAGCTTTTACTTGTGAAATAGCATTTTGTCCTGTTGTTCCATCTATTACTAATAGCACTTCTTTATCAGCTTCTGGCATTTCTTTATTTATTACTTTTTGAATTTTGTTTAATTCATCCATTAGATATTTCTTATTATGCAATCTTCCTGCTGTATCAACAATTAATACATCTGCATTTTTTTCTCTAGTTATTTTTAACGCATCATAAACTACTGAAGCTGGGTCTACTCCTTCATCTCTTTTTACAATATCGGCACCAGACCTCTTTGCCCATATCTCTAGTTGTTCAACTGCTGCTGCTCTAAATGTATCTGCTGCTGCAACTACAACTTTTTTACCATCTCTTGATAATCTACTTGCAATTTTTCCTATTGATGTTGTTTTTCCAACTCCATTTACTCCTATAACTAGAATTACTGATGGTTTAGTGTTTAAATGTAAACTAATATCTGTAACATCTAATATTTTTTGCATTTCTTCTCTTAAAGCTTGTTTTACTTCTGTTTCATCTTGTATTTTTTCTTTTTTTATTCTTTCTCTTAAATTTCCTATAATTTTTATTGATGTATCCATTCCTATATCTGACATTATTAGTATTTCTTCTAATTCGTCTAAAAATTTTTCATCTACTTTTCTAAAATTGCTAAATACATTATTTATTTTCTCGTCAAATGATTTTTTTGTTTTATTTAAGCCATTTTTTAATTTATCGAAAAATCCCATTTTCTTTCTTTCCTTTCAATGTAAAATTTAACACTATACATTTTAACACATATTTTTGATTTTTTCCATATTTTTGGGGATTTTTATTAATATATACAATAATAATGCACTTACCAAAAAAATGAAAACTAAATTTAGTTTTCATTTTTTCTACTTTTTAATACCATTTTTCTTTTAGGTTATTTAAAATACTTCTCTTTATAATAGATATACTACATTTATATCACTTATTTTACTTATTAAACTCTAAAAAATCTTTTGCTACTTTTTCAAGTGCCTTTCCTCTTGGACTTATTTTTTCTTTTTCTTCTATTGTTCTCTCTGCTAAAGTTTTCCCTTCATATTCGAATATACTATCAAATCCAAATCCATTTGTTCCCCTTGGGTATACAACAGTTCCGTCAAGAGTATATGTATATGAAATTTCTTTTCCTTCACAATCAATTACAGAAATTACTGCTAAAAATTTTGCTTCTGCTTTTTCTCCTACTTTGTTTACAATATGTTTCCAAAATTCTTTCTCATCACAATTATTTTCAGATGTCCAACTAAGCATTTGTCTTTTGGTATAAACTCCTAATTTATCTTCACCTAATAGTGGTATAATAATTCCAGAATCATCTGCTATGATAATGTCTCCTTTTTTTATATTGTCTTTTATAAAATTATATAATGCTTTTGCTTTTATCATAGAATTTTCTTCAAAAGTTTTTCCGTTTTCTTCTGGTTCTTGAAATTCTTTTAATGAATTTGGTGTTATGATTTCTGCATTTGAAAAGAATTTTTTTATTTCTTCAATTTTTCCTTTATTGTTTGATGCTAAATAGATTTTCATAAACTTTTCTCCTTTGCAAAAGATTTTACTTATTGGAGCCAATAAGCAGAATTGAACTGCTGACCTACGGGTTACGAATCCGTTGCTCTACCAACTGAGCTATATTGGCATATATATGGTACTCCTTAAAATTATAGAGTACCATTTTAATTTTATTTAAATCTTTTTCCTTTATGTTTACTTTTTTTCACTTTTTCTTCTTTATAGTCATCATCAAAGCTTGTATTGTAACCTTCCAAGAATTTTCTTTTTAATTCTTCTTTTGATGTTGTTTTCACTTCTTCTATGTTTTCAGAATCTTCTTGCTTAAATTCCTCTTGTTCTTCATTATTATCATCATTTTTTATAAAATTATTTTCAAATCCACTATCCATATCACTTATATTTTCATTTTTATTATCAAAATATTCTTCATCTTCTTTATCATTTAATTTTGAAAATGGAATTGCTGAAAATTCTTCTGCATATGATTTACTTTTTTGATGTTTTATAATTAATATTATTATTATAAGTAATATTACTCCTCCTGCTATTCCACCTATTAGTAGTAATTTCTTTTGTTCTTGTTGTTTTCTTTCTTCTTCTTGTTTCGCTATTGCTTCTTCATCAATTTTACTTTTATTTATATTTATTTGATATGTAGCAACATTTTTACCATTTTTGTCTGACACTAATATAGTAACTACATTTTCTCCTTCTTTTAAGTTTTCATTTCCTACTATTTCTGCTGTATAAGTTGGCTCTGTTACTATTGCTTGTATATCTAAGGTTGTTTTTTCTCCAATATATTTAGTAGAATATTCATATACATTTGTTTCAAACTTTGGTGTTAATTCTAAATTTTCTACTTTTAATTCAGATAAACCTTCTTCAACTTTTTCTGTCGTTTGTGAAACTTCTTCTTTGTTTTCGCCTTCCCTTTTTATATTTATAGTATATGTCTTTGTTGTTCCATCATTAGCAGAAACTAACACCTCTATTTTATTTTCTCCTATTGCTAACTCTTGCGTACCAGTTCCGGAAATTTTTGCACTAGAATTTTTAGCTGTTGCATAAACTTCAATAGTTTGTACATTTTCTGGCACAGTTACATCATAACTAGTTTTATTAGGTGAAAATCCTGAAAAATCATTTGGTTTTATTCCTAAATTACTCAAGTCTGCACTTTTTGTGTCTGTTGTTGCATTTCCTGTTACTTTTACATTGATTGTTCTAGAATATTTAGCTTTATTAGATCCGGTATCTGTATCTTTTGCCATCCCTGATATTGTTATTGTAGCACTACCTGCACTTTTACCTGTTATTGTTATTGGAATAGAATTATCTGAAATACTATTAGCACCAGTTGCAGTTGCTACCTCTGGATTTGATGAAGTAATATTAACATCTCCAGTAGTATTATTCGCTATCATATTAACAGTAGTACTTTTACCAGCCTCTACACTTACACTAGATGATGACATTGATATAGATGCATATATATTATTTTGTATTCCAAAAGCTAAGGCAATTACCATTAATATAACTATTAAACATTTACTTTTTACATTTTTTCTCATAAGTACCTCCAATTATTTATTATTCGATTTTATTTTCTTTTTTTCGATACACTCATTATAGCATTTAGAAATCTTTTAGTCAATTACAAAATTCTTTTAAATTCCAGTATTTTTTGAAACAATTTATATCGCCATTTTTCATTTTTATTGTAGAGTAGTTAAACTTCTGAAGTAGTAAAATTTTTTCATATTAATGTGTGACTGAAATAATTTTAGAAAATCTTTGCAAAATTTTGGGGTAATGTTCGTGTGGTCTCATTTTGCAAAAGAGACCAACACAGAAAGGGCACCGAAAATTTTGCAATAGAATTTCTTAAATTATGAAAAGAGCCATTAATATGAAAAAATTTTACTACTTCAGAAGTTTAACGGCCAAAATCAGCAAAAAACTCACCTTCAATCTTCCATTTTAACATAATAAACCATAAATGCCCAAACATAAAATGACTCCAAAATACCATCACTCAACAGTATTTCAGAGTCTCTATTCATTTAGTTATAAAATCATAGAATCATTAAAAAATCCTTAAAATATCATTATAAGTCACATAAATTGATAACGCTATTAAAATCGAAAATCCTAGTAATTGAATATTTATTTCTGTCTCCTGTTTCATAGGTTTTCTTCTTATTGCTTCTATTAACAAAATCAAAATCTTACCACCATCCAAAGCTGGTATAGGCAATAAATTAGTAACACCCAAAGACAATGAAATCAATGCCATCATATAGATAAAATCTTGCCATCCACTGGTTTTAGCCACTGCTTCTGATATTCCCACAGGTCCCATCATTTGGTCTATTCCAACTCCACCTGTAAATAGCTTTTTAACATTATCTAATATTGAAAAAGCAAATTTTTTAGTTTCCATTGCACCATATATACACCTATTCCAAAATGTATCTGGTGCTTTTTTCATATTAACTCCTATATAGTAAGAAGAAATATAATCTGGAGTTAACTCTATTTTTATCTCCTCATTTCCTCTTTTTACAGTTAATAACATTGTTCCCAATCCTTTTTGTTGCAAAATATCTAAGACCTTATTTGAATCTTGATTTGTTTCTTCATTATTTATTTTTAATATTACATCATTTGCTTTTATTCCTTGTCTTTCACTACTACTTCCTTTTTCCACTGCTATTACTTGACATTTTTCATCTAAATACATTCCGAGTTACTCGATTTTTTACTTCTGTTGGCTTTACTTTAAAATCAAGCATCCCATTATTTCTTTCTACTTTTATATTTAATTCTTCGCCATTTGACTTATTCATTATTTTATCTAAGTCATATTTACTTTTTATTTTGTAGTCATTTATTTCTACAATTTTATCTCCACTTTGTACCCCCATTTGTTCAGCTGCATATCCATCAATTATTGAATCTACTTCATTTGATATATATACACCTGAATTTGCTACAACTACAAAATATATAGCTAATCCAAAAATAATATTTACAGTTGCTCCTGCTAAACAAATTGCTATTCTTTTTGGAATACTAGCATTTGAAAAAGCTCTTTTATCTTCAGACCTTTCATCTTCTCCTTCCATACTAACAAAACCACCGAAGTGGTAATGCTCGTATTGCATATTTAGTTTCTTTTCCTTGCTTTTGCCATATTTGTGGTCCAAATCCTATTGCAAATTCATTTACTTTTACCTTGCAAAGTTTTGCAACTAAAAAATGTCCTAGTTCATGTATAAATATTAAAAATCCTAATAAAAATATAATTTTTATTGCTGATATTATAAATGTTATCAATCTTGCCTCCTACTAAGCCTTATGGCTAACTAATAGTTTTTAGATAAATGTTAATAATATATATGCAAATGGTGCTATAAACATTAAACTATCTATTCTATCTAACATTCCACCATGTCCTGGTATTAAATTACTATAATCTTTTATATCAACATATCTTTTTATTGTTGAAGCTGCAAAATCTCCAATTTGACCTATAAAACTTAATATAATTCCTATTCCTACAATAAATAAATATGAATAATTCATTCCCCAATATTTATTTGCTACATATGTATATAATAACATTAGCAAAATAGAACCTATTGTCCCTCCTATGCAGCCTTCTATTGACTTTTTAGGACTTATTTTGCTAAATTTATGTTTTCCTATCGCCTTCCCTACAAAATATGCAAATATATCTGTTCCCCAAGCTGCTATTATTGCATACCATATTAAAACATTTCCATTTTGCATTCCATTTATCTTAGCTATAAACATTATACACAAAACTACATATATTATGCCTATAAAAGTATATGCAATATCTTTAAAACTTGTTTTCATTTCTGTTGCAATTACTTGTGCAAATAATATTAATAATATTGTAGGTATTGCAAGTATTGCTGCTGAATTAGCTGTTTCTGGTGGCATTATATGTATAAGTGCTATACTAAGGCAACTTAAATACCCTATCCATCTTACAGGTTTTGCTATTTTTGAAATTGCATTAAAATATTCATCCATTGCTAATATTGCAATAATTGCTAGGGCTATATCTACAACAAACTTGTTTCCTATTATTAAAATTAGTAATACTAATGGAAATCCTAATAGTCCTGATGTTAATCTTTTTATATCCATCTTTATTCCTCTTTCTTCCTTAATTTGCTCCAAATTTTCTTGTTCTTTTTTGATATTCTATAATTGCATTATCTAAATCTTCTTCATTGAAATCTGGCCAATTTTTATCAATAAATAAAAACTCAGAATATACTAATTGCCATGGTAAGAAATTGCTTAATCTTAGTTCTCCACTTGTTCTAATTAACAAATCTGGGTCAGGATCACCTTTTGTATATAAGCTATCTGATACCTTTTCTTCTGTTATGTCTTCTATTTCTATTTTTTCTTCTTTAACTTCTTTAGCTATTTGTTTAATTGCTTTTAATATTTCATCTCTTCCACCATAATTTAATGCAATATTAAATGTCACTCCTGTATTATCTTTCGTTCTTTCCATACATTTATTTATACTTTTTTGCATTCCATCTGATAGTGCTGAAATATCTCCTAATATTTTTACTCTTATATTTTCTGTATCTGCTCTTTTTGAATACTCATCTAAGTAATTTTGTAAAAGCATCATTAATGCTTTTACCTCTTCTTCTGCTCTTTTCCAATTTTCTGTTGAGAATGCATATACAGTTATATATTCTAATCCAATTTTATTTGCATATCTTACTATATTTTCTAATGTTTTTGCTCCCTCTTTATGACCAAAACTAACTGGCTTTCCTTTTGATCTTGCCCATCTTCTATTTCCATCCATTATTATCGCTATATGTTTAGGCATATGCTCTTTATCGAATTTCATTTTTTATCCTCACTTATATTATTTATTTCTATTTGCTATATATCTTGATAATTCTATTAGAAAAGTTGCTTTTTCTCCATATTCTGCTATTTCCTTTATACTATCTTCTATAATTTGATTTAATATTTCTTTTGCTTTTTCTAAACCATATTTAGATACATATGTACATTTTTTTAATTTTTTATCATTTCCTACCGGTTTTCCTAATATTTTTTCATTTCCTTCTTCTGATAAAATATCATCTTTTACTTGAAATGCTAGACCTATTTTCTTAGCATAATTAGTTAGTTTTTCTAAATCTTTGTCACTTGAATTTGCAAGCATTGCACCTATTCTAACACTCAATATTAAAAATGCGCCTGTTTTATTTTCATGTATAAAATCTAAATCTTCTGCTGTTATTTCTTTTCCTTCATACTCAGTATCTACATATTCTCCAATAATCATTTTATCTATTGCTACTGAAAATTCATTGAATATTTTCATCTTTATTTTTAGTTCTTGTTCTGATGCTGTTTTTAGCAAATCTTCACTTATAATTTTATAGCTATTATTTAATAATTTATCTCCTGCTAAAATTGCTGTTGCTTCATTAAACTGCTTATGATTTGTTAATTTTCCATGTCTAAAATCATCATTATCAATTCCTGGTAAGTCATCATGTATTAATGAAAAATTATGTACCATTTCTAATGCAACTGCATATGGCATACATTTTTCTACATCATTTTTAAACAATTCATATGAAGCTAATATTAAAATTGGTCTAAGCCTTTTTCCTCCTGCTAGTAAGCTATATTCTACTGAAGAATTTAAAGTCTTTTCTAAGCAATCTTGTTTTATTATGTTTTTTTCTAATTCTTTATTTATTATTTCTTGATATTCTAGCAACTTTTGTTTAAATTCCATTTTTCTATCGTTCCCCTTCAAGGTTATAGTTTAACAAAAATATAAATCGTTGGTTTTAGAAGTAATTATTTATAAACTTCAGATATTACTTGTCATATTTTCAAGTTTTTATACTGACATTATTTCTTTTTCTTTATTTGCTAATATTTTATCAATTTCTTCTACATTTTTGTCTGTAAGCTTTTGAATCTCATTTTCTGCTTGTTTTAATTCATCTTCTGTCATATTACCTTCTTTTTGTTCTGCTTTTGCTGCTTCTATTCCATCTCTTCTAGATCCTCTTACAGCTACTTTAGCTTCTTCTGCCATTTTCTTTATATCTTTTACTAATTCTTTTCTTCTTTCTTCATTTAATTCAGGAAAAGCTAGTCTTATTACCTTTCCATCATTATTTGGGTTAATTCCTATATCTGATGCTAAAATTGCTTTTTCTATATCTTTTAAAACACTTACATCCCATGGTTGAATTACTATTAATCTAGCTTCTGGAACTGATATTCCTGCCATTTGATTAATTGGTGTTGGTGTTCCATAATAATCTATTTTTACTTTATTTAATATTGCTGGATTTGCTCTTCCAGCTCTTATTTCTGATAATCTTTCTGCAAAATTATTTATTGTTTTTTCCATTTTTTCTTGTATTTTTGTATAATCCATTTTCATTCTCCTTTTTGTTTTTTATTATATGGCTATTTTTTATATTTCTTTTCTTTTTTCTAGCCTTACATTTATATTTTTATTCTATGATACTATTGTACCTATTTTTTCACCTTTTACTGCTCTTACTATATTTTCAGGGTCAGCTATTCCGAATACTAATAATGGTATATTATTATCTCTACACATTGCTGTTGCTGTTGAGTCCATTACTTTTAAGTCTTTATTTAGTACTTCTAAGTACGAGATTTCTTCAAATCTAGTTGCATCTGGCTCTATCTTAGGGTCAGCTGAATATACTGCATCTATTGCTTTTCCTAATAAAATTATATCTGCTTTTATTTCTATCGCTCTTAAAACTGCTGCTGTATCTGTTGTAAAATATGGGTGTCCTGTGCCACAAGCAAATATTACAACTCTACCTCTATTTAAATGTTTTTCTGCTTTTCTTTGAATAAATGGTTCTGCTATTTCTCTCATTTCTATTGCTGTTTGAACTCTTGAATGTATTCCTCTTGTTTCTAAAGCATCTTGAAGTGCTAATCCATTCATAGCAGTAGCAAGCATTCCCATGTAGTCAGCTGTTGTTCTTTCCATTTGATGTCCATTTCTTCCTCTCCAGAAATTTCCTCCTCCTACTACAATTGCTACTTGAACTCCTAAATCAACAATTTCTTTTACTTTATCACAAATCTTTCCTACTGTCTCGGCATCGACTCCATTTTTTTGGTTTCCTGCTAATGCTTCTCCGCTTAATTTTAGTAATACTCTTTTATATTTTAATTCTGCCAAGTAATTCACTCTCCTTATTTAAT
Source organism: uncultured Clostridium sp. (assembly GCA_900553985.1). GTDB lineage: Bacteria > Bacillota > Clostridia > TANB77 > CAG-508 > CAG-269. Next base: position 6,502 of record USFW01000012.1, on the reverse strand, counting down.
TTATCAGAGTTATTCTATCATATATTTTGAAAAAATACACCTTTTTTATGCTAATTTCTTAATTTTTTCTTAATAATAAAATATTCATTGTCACTATTGTAACAACTTTTTCTATAATTTGTTTTTTATTTCTGGATTTTAAATTTTATTTTACCTTCCGGCCGCCGCCTCCGCCGACCACCGTCCAGCACCACCTCCGCCAGAGAAGCCTCCTCCTCCACCTGATGCTGATGAATATGCTGATGAAATTGAATTATTTATTGCATTTGTAAAACTTCTTGAGAAATTAGTATTCATCATTAAATACATATATCCATAATTGTTTATTGATAGTTTTTTTTCAATATTTGGATATACTATTTTTAATTGTTCTAATACCTTATCTGCAATATTAAACACTGTTGCAAAAACTAAAAATTTTTCCCATATTATAATTTCCGGTATTTCTCTTTCATTAAGTCGTGAAAAATCTTTCATATATTTTCTCAAATCTTTCCATTGTTTCTTTTCATTTATTCCTTTTTGAGTATATACATTAATTTTCTTAATTGATTTTTGATTAATTTGTAATGCTACTATTTCACTAATTATTAACATTACTAATATAGCTATTCCTATTATGTTCGCCTGTTGCATTAAAATAAAAAATCCCATAATAGCAATAAATATTATAATTATGCATAATGAATTTTCAGATGTGTATTTTTTATATTTCTTTTCTTCTTCTAAATCATAGATTTTTTCTTTTACTAATTCTTCCTTCGTACAATGATTAAGTTCTGTTTTTAAAGCTATAATTTTTCCATTTTCTAATTTTTTTATATATTTTTCTAATTCTTTTACTGTTATTTTTTTATTATCTTCACAAGCCTTTTGTAAAAATTCAAATACTACTTTTTCATCTGATGATAATTGTTCAATATTTTCATTTATGATTTCTATTGTAATTTTTTCTTTCTTATTTTCTTTTTCCACATTAAAATTTATATATTTTTTTAAACTTAAATCCAATAATGTTGATGAAATTATTTTACCAATGTCATTTTCAGAAAAACCTGTTATTGTTTCTTTATATATATGTAAAGCTTGTGCAGGTGTTGCATTTTCTCTTGGTATATCTCTAAAATATTCTCCACTATATGTTGATTTATATTTTTTGTTTTCTTTTACTTCATTTGATAATTTTATAGCTTTTTTTATGCTATATGTACCTAATGCAACACTTACTAAAGTTACGACTAATGTTATAATTAAATTTTGGCTATCTCTTTGTCTTCTTTTTGCATTTGCTTCATCTACCCATTTTGTTTCTTCTTTTATTGCTGCTCCTAAAATCTCTTTGTTATATAATTTATTTGCTTCATTTATTAATTCTGTTGGAAATAATGTTCTTATTTCCACATATTTTCCACTTATAAAATTATTTATTTCAAATTCTATTTTATCTGAATCAGTTGCATAAATTTCTCCATTTAAGTCTTCAGTATGTCCCCACACTTTTATATCTTCTTTATTTTTAACCTTTTCAGGAAGATTTATAGTAGCTGTTATTTTTTTTGCATCTATTTCAAAATCTTCTCCTATGAATTGCCAATATAATTCTGCATAATCATTATATTTTGAAATCACATCATTTACTTTATATGAAATTTTATATTTTCTTGTTTCTTTTCCATTATCTAGTCCAACTCCCCATGCAATTTCAAAATCACCATTGTCATTTTTCAAACCATAATATGAGTCTTTATCTAAATGCCATAATAATTCATTTGTTTTATTCAATTTTTTGTTTTGTCCATTAGTAATCTCTATTACTTCTACATTCTGTATTCCTGAATATTTCTCTCTATCAGTTTTAAAAGTCTTATACAATGTATTAGTGTTACTTATATCTATATCCCATATTTCTGTTACATTCATACTACCATCAGAGTTTATATTTGCATAGAACTCCAATTTATTTAGATATAGATTTCCACTTGCTTGTGCTTTTGGTGATAGCAATATTATATTTAAAATCATAAAAATTAAAACTAATACTATTTTCTTTAAATTTTTCATACACCCTCCATTTTTTCTTATACATTTTTATGAATATATTTTAACATAAAAAATAACAATATCAATAATTTATAAAATAAAAATTAGGATTATCCTAATTGCTCATACATTAGATTAATCCTAATTTTATAAAATATTTAAAATATATTAAATTCTATTTTAATTGATTCATAACTTCTTCAGCAAAGTTTTCTTCTTTTTTCTCGATTCCTTCACCTTTTTCAAATCTTGCAAATTCAACTATTTCTGCATCTTTTTGTTTTAATAATTCAGATACCTTCATACTTGAATCTTTTACAAATACTTGATCTACTAAACAAATTTCTTCATAGAATTTTCCCACTCTACCTTGTACTATTTTTTCAGCTATTTGTTCTGGTTTTCCTTCATTCATAGCTTGAACTTTTAAGATTTCCATTTCTTTGTCTACTCTTTCTTGTGGTACTTCTTCTCTTGTTACAAATTCAGGTCTAGCTGCTGCTATTTGCATACATAAGTCTTTTGCTAATTCTTTATCTCCTTTTGTCATGTTTACAAGAACTGCTATTTTTCCATCTCCATGGATATATTTTTCTATTAATCCTTTTGATTCGAATCTAGCAAATCTTCTTATACTTAAATTTTCTCCTATTGTAGCTATTTTTCCTATTAATGCTTCATTTACTGTTTTTCCAGCTTCAAAAATTGCTTCTTGATTTAATAATTCTTCTACATCTTTTGGATTTTTTTCTACAACTTGTTTTGCTACATCCATTACAAAAGTTTTGAATTCTTCATTTTTAGCAACGAAATCTGTTTCAGAGTTTACTTCTACTATTGCTCCAACTTTTCCATCTTCTGATATATAAGCTTCTACTAAACCTTCTGCTGCAACTCTTCCTGATTTTTTAGCTGCTTTTGCAATTCCTCTTTCTCTTAAAAGTTCAATTGCTTTTTCCATGTCTCCATCTGTTTCTGTTAAAACTTTTTTGCAGTCCATCATTCCTGCACCTGTTTTTTCTCTTAATTCTTTAACTAAGCTAGCTGTTACCATTAAAATTCCTCCCTTTTATATAAATTAAAAGAGTAGAGCAGAAAAGCTCTACTCTTCTTTTTTGTTTTTAACTTTAATTTTATTTATTTAGTAAATTTTTTATTATTACTCTCATCCTAATTTAATTAATTAAAAATTAGTTTTCTTCACTAGTTTCAACAACTTGTTCCATTGTAGTAACTTCTTCTTCAATTGGTTGTTCTTCTGTTTCAACTTCGAAGCTTTCACCTTGTCTACCTTCGATAACTGCATTTGCCATAACATCTGCTATTAATTTAACAGCTCTTATAGCATCGTCATTTCCTGGTATAGCATAGTCTACTTCTTCTGGGTTACAGTTTGTATCAACTAATCCTACTACTGGTATATTTAATTTTTTAGCTTCTAATACTGCTATTCTTTCTTTTTTAGGATCTACTAAGAATATAACTCCTGGTAATTTATCCATATCTTTAATTCCACCAAGATTTCTTTCTAGTTTTTCCATTTCTTTTTTTAATAATATTACTTCTTTTTTAGGTAATACATCAAATGTACCGTCTTCAGCCATAGTTTCTAAGTCTTTTAATCTTTTAATTCTTGTTTGGATTGTGTCAAAGTTTGTTAACATTCCTCCTAACCATCTTTGGTCAACATAGTACATTCCACATTTTAATGCAGCTTCTTTCATACATTCTTGTGCTTGTTTTTTTGTTCCTACAAAAAGAACTGTTTTTCCTTCTTCTGCTTGTTCTTTGATGAATTCATATGCTTCATCTAATTTTTTTGATGTTTTTTGTAAATCGATAATGTGGATACCATTTCTAGCTTGGAATATGTATTCAGCCATTTTAGGATCCCATCTTCTTGTTTGATGTCCGAAATGAACACCTGCTTCAAGTAATTGTTTCATTGCAACTACTGCCATTTTAAATTCCTCCCTTTTGTTATTTCTTCCATAAAGTTCATAGTTTCTTTGGACCTATTATTTAGGCACTTCCTTTAAAACTCGCTTTATGTGTTTAATTACATTAATTATTATACAGTATTTTCCTCTTATAAGTCAATACTTTATGAAAAACTTTATTAATAACTTTAAAACTTCCTCGCTTTAACTATTTAAATTATATATAAATAATTTATTCTAATATCCTTTCATTTATAAATGTAAATCTTATAAGCAAATTCCAAATATCTTAATTCTGTAAAATATCTTTATCTAACCCATACTGAAACTGATTTTGCTTTTACTTTAAAGTTCCCAAATCCCTCTTCATCTATTATAACTTTTTCTTCGCAATTACCTATTGCATCTATAAACTCTTCTCCTACTAAATTTTTTCCTATGTACATTCTTTTTTCAGAGTCATATTTATTAGAAATTAATACGGCAACTCCTGATTTTATATGTTCTTCGTCACCTTCTCTTGTCCATCCGATGCAACTTGGATTGTCAAAATAATCATTTTGTTTTCCATATGCTTTTTCTTTTCTTATAGTTATCATTTCTTTTAGTCCTTCTATTTTTTCTATATCATTATGTTTTATACCATAAAAATCACCATAAAAAACACATGGATATCCTTCATCTCTCAAAAGTATTATTGAATATGCCGGTAACTTAAACCATCTTTCTACATAACTTTGTAAACTTTGTTCTGGTTGTGTATCATGGTTATCTACAAATGTTACGGCTTTACTTGGATTTTCTTTCATTAAAGTTTTGTCTAAGATTTGTGTTAAATCATAATTTTCATCTCTTGATGCATTATAGAAATTGTAATGTAATGGAACATCAAATAACGACGTTTCGCCATTTGTTTCTGTTATATATCTATGTAATTTTGAAACATCTCCACTCCAATATTCTCCAACTGCAAATAATTCTTCTTTTAAGTCTTTCCTTAGTTCTTTTAGCCATTGCTCATAAAATTCTGCATTAATATGTTTTACAGCATCTAATCTAAAACCATCAACATCTGTTGTTTCTATATACCATTTTCCCCATCTTAATAATTCTTCTCTTACTTCTTCATTTTGAAAATCAATATCTGCTCCCATTAGGTAATCAAAATTTCCAAATTCTTCGTCTACTTCGTTTGCCCATTCTTTATTTATAAACTTGAATATAGCATGTTCTTTTGTTTTGTCGTTATAGTCAATTCCATCAAAATGGGTCCAATTCCACTCAAAATCCGAATATTTTTTCTTTCTTCCTGGAAAAGTAAATTTAGTTGCAACTCGTACAATTTCTTTTCCTGAAACGATTTCATTGTGATTTCCCCAATCTACTTTTTCTGCTGGAATTGTTTGAAGCATATCTGCTCCCATTTTGTGATTTAATACTATATCGGCATAACTTTCTATTCCTGCTTGTTTTAGAGATAAGATACAATTTATGTATTCTTCTTTTGATCCATATTTTGTTTTAATTGTTCCCTTTTGGTCAAATTCTCCTAAGTCATATAAATCATACACACCATATCCAACTTCGTCCTTTCCTCCAATTCCTTTATATGCTGGTGGTAGCCATAAAGCTGTTATTCCTATTTTAGCTAGATTTTCTGCATTTTTTGATATTTCATTCCATAAGTTTTGGTTTGTTTCTAAATACCATTCAAAATATTGCATTATTACTCCATTTATTTTTTTCATATGTTGTTCACCTTCCTAGTTTGTGATTATATCATTAATTATTTGGGGTTACAATAACTTAATGTAGTATTTGACATATTGTATTGTTTTTTATATAATTCATACAAATATTACAGGTTCTAGATTCTCCCTTTTATTAAAATCTAAATAAACTATACAAGGAAGCGATTATTTTGAGTTATACTTATGAAAGAAAAATTAACTATTATGAAACAGATAAAATGGGGGTTGTTCATCATTCAAATTACATAAGATTTTTAGAAGAAGCTAGATGTTATTACTTGGAAAGTGAAAATATGCCATTTGTTTCTTTTGAAGAAAGAGGAATTACAATCCCTGTTTTAGGAGTAAATTGCCAATACAAGCACCATGTAACTTTTGGTGATACTCTTTTAATTAGTGTTTTTGTTAAATCTTATAATGGTGTTAGATTAACAATGGGGTATGATGTTATTGATAAAAAATCTGGAAAACCTGCAATTATTGCTGAAACTCAACATTGTTTTACTAATAAATATTTAAAACCAATTAATTTGAAAAAAGTTTGGAAAGAATATAGTGATAAATTTGAAAAACTATTTTAAAAAAACATATCATAAATTTTTACAAAAATATAAAAAAAATTGTATAAACTTAATAGTAAATAACACCATTTCAAAAAATTATCAGTAGAGTAGCTGAAAATAGTTGATAATTATGTTTTTTTGGATTTTGACTATTTATTTCATTCAGAAAGAATTGGTAAGGCTTCCTAATGAGCCTCTCTCACTCAGA